>CANRQD010000059.1 GCA_947632685.1 uncultured Bacilli bacterium
GAAAAATATTTTATCGCACCACTTGTACCAGATAAAATTTTATCAGGACTAGAATTACAGTATGATAAAATTTTATCTGGTACAAGTGGTGCGATAAAATATTTTTCTGATGCAAAAGGTAATCAACTTAATTTATCAGATGTTTATGTAGAACCTGTAAATGGAATGAATATTCAGTTAACTATTGATATAAATATTCAAAAATCAATAGAAAGAGAATTAGATAATATAGTAGATATGTTTTCTCCTGATATGGCTCTTGCTTTAGTTATGAATCCTAAAACAGGAGAAATTTTAGCAATGGGAAATAGACCATCATATAATCCTAATAGTTATCAAAATTATTCTGTAGAAAGTTTAAATAGAAATTTACCTATTTTTGCATCATATGAACCAGGAAGTACTTTTAAAATAGTGACCCCACTTTTTAGTCATTTTATGTAAAGTAAATAAATATTATTTAATGGTGATAAAATGATAAAAAATAAAATTTTTGAAATTCAAATTCAGGTTATTATAAACAATTCTTTATATAAAAAAAATTATATAGATAAGAAAACCTTTTCAAAAGTTAATGAAAAACTTTTAAAACTATTAAAATCTAGCAAATAAAATAAATGAAAGAAGGCATAATTATGAGTTTTGATGATATTTCAAAACAATTAATGCGTGGTGAAAAAATATATAATCTTCCTCTTAGAGTGTGCTATTATGCAAGAGTTTCTACAGATTCTGATGTTCAAATAAATTCATTAAATAACCAAACAAATTATTATGAAAATTATATTAAATCTAAACAAAATTGGACCTTTATATCAGGATACATTGAAGAAGGGATAACAGGGGTTAGTGTAGATAAAAGAATTAGCTTTAAAAAAATGATTAGTGATGCTATGGAAAATAAATTTGATTTAATTATTACTAAAGAAGTATCAAGATTTGCTCGTGATTTAGAAGATAGTATTCATTATATTAGAAAATTAAAAGAAGCCAATGTTGGCGTTTTTTTTGAAAATCAGAATCTTAATACGTTTGATGCAAATTCAGAGTTAATATTAAATATTATGTTTAACTTAGCACAAGATGAATCTAGAAAATTATCATCTCGAATTAAATTTGGACATAGACAAGCTATTAAAAAAGGTCATGTTTTAGGTTCTTCTAACATTACAGGATATAAAAAAGATAACTGTAAATTAATTATAGTAGAAGAAGAGGCTAAATTTATTAGAATTTTATATGAATTATATGCTACAGGAGAATATGGTTTCCAAAAATTATCTAATAAACTTAATGCGTTAGGATATAAAAATAAAAATGGTAAACCATACGATAAAGATACTTTAAAACATATGATAGAAAATCCTAAATATAAAGGATATTACAGAGCACATGTTCATGAAATAATGGATTATAGGACTAAAAGAAGAAAGACTAATCCTATAGAAAAACAAGTTATTCATAAGTGTATGGATGGAAGTATACCTGCAATTGTATCAGAAGAGTTATGGAATAAGGCTAACAAAATATTAAAAAATAGAACAATTAGTTATAAAAAAAATAATTGGTCAGGGGGATTAAAATATCCATTTTCATCTAAATTATATTGTAAAGAATGTAATACTAAATTTCAAAGATCCCATGGTAATAAAAATAAAAAACGTCCAATTTGGTGCTGTAGTATGTATTTACAACATAACTTAATTCAATGCTCATCACCTATAATTGCCGAAATAGATTTATATAATATATTCTTAACTATTATGAAAAGACTAATTTGTAATAAACAAAATATAATTAATAATTTATTAAATATATATATGAATATAAATAAAACAACTGAATATGATATAGATTTAAAATTGATAGATAGTAAAATTAAAAATATTGAAACAAAGAAAATGTTTATGCTAGATTTAGTATTTAATAATCAATTAAGTAAAGACTCTTTAAAAGCACAATTTGATGAATTAGATAATCAATTAAAAAAATTATGTTTAAAGAAAAAAGAAATTATAAATGATATAAAGATAAGTAATAATAATCAAAATAATTTACATAATATTTCAAAATTAATTGAAGAAGAAATTAATGGTGGGGCAGTAGAAGAGTTTATAAGACTATTTGTTAATGAAATAATAATATCTAAAATTAATAATGATAGAAATAATATAAAAATTGATATATATTTAAATATACTTGGTGAAGATATAACAACATCTAAGGGAGCTATACATATTAATGGTCAAAAAAATAGTGAAATTTTATTTTTAAAAAATAAAAAATATTTTACAATAGAAAAAAAACGAAAAAATCATATTCAAAATAAGTTTACATATAATGTATATATTGAGTCATAATGATTAATTGACATAAAAAAACTTATTTCGTATAATAATATTGATATATAATAGATTATTGTATTGTAAAATTATTACAAGGTAGTGGTTAAATGGAATATTCTATGGAGGAAATATTGGAATCTAGCAAATATAAGGAAATATGTAAATGTTTTTTTGATCTTGCTAAAAATGAAAATGAATTAAAAAAATTAAAATCTATATTATATGAAGGTAAAGTAGATAACTATAATTTTAAATCTAAAATAGGTTGTAGAGATAATATTGGAATAGAAAGGAATAGACGTATTTCTATGGCCAATTTATTCATAAATAATCCTGATACTTTTAATTTTTTTGCACAGAATAATATTAATTTATTTCATGGTACAAATGCTAATGCATTACCTCGTATATTAAAATATGGTTTTTTATATAGTGAAAAAATATTAAATGAAAAAAATATTCCTATTTTAACTGGAGAAAAATGGAGTAGAAGAAAAACTCAAAGAGATTTTGTAAGTTTTACGGAAATTTTAGATGTAGCTGAATTTTATTCTTCTATGTCAGATGAAAGTAATAATGAAGATTTATCCTTTAATGTAATTTTTGGTGTTTCTGACTCTGATATGAGTAATGTCAGAACTATTCCAATTAAGTCTGATATACCAGCAGAAATTTGTGTTGATAAACAATTCCCTTTAGATAATATAAAATGTATTTGTGTTCCAGAAACTAATGTTACATTTGTAAAAAAAATAATAAATAATGATAATATAAAAGTCTTAGGAATTAGTAATATTGATAATGAATTTTATTATGTAGATGATATCGGAGAAATACATATATTTCCTGAAATTTATCAAGAGTATAAAAATTCTATAAAAAATAATAATAAAAAATTTAATAATAGTGAGGTTGAACAAATAGCTAAATCTCGTTCTATTTTAGGAATGAAAGAATTTTTAAAAAATATAAATAGTATTATTTTTAATCATAAGGAGAAAAAAAATGGAGGAATATCTAAATAGTAATTTGGCAAAAGAATTATTAACATTTTTGCCTTATTTTGAAGAAGACTTTATAAATAACATATCAAGTGACTTATTAGAGAAACTTGTAATTTTAGCAGCTGATTCTGATAAAGATTTTTTTATACAAAAGAATAAAAAATTAAGTGAACAAAATATATCAGAAGAGTGTAAAGATTTTATAGCATTATTGTATTATCAAAATTCAGAAGATAAAATTAAAAATGAATTATTAGAAAATTGGTTAAACAATGATATTCGTGTTAACTAATTTTTTTTATAAAAAAGGTAGGTACGTTTAAAATTATGACTACAGCTGCAGCTGTTGAAGAAAAAGTAGTTGATTTGGAAAAGGATCATTTTTATGATTCTGGATCAGTAAATGTAGATGGTAGTGTCTTAAAATGCTGGAAGGCTGGTGGACATGGTGAACAGACATTTTTACAAGTATTACAAAACTCCTGTAATTTATATTCTTAGCAAGAGATACTTTTTAAAATGTATTATTTTATATTGGATGAGCATAAGATATAGGTAAAATTAATAAAATATTAAGTATAAATACAGTTGTAATAATAATAGAACTTTTTTTATTATAGTTTTGTAAATCTAATTTTTTTAGTAAATAGATAACACTAAATAACATTGCTACAAATTTAAAATCTAATATATAATATTCAATTACACCTGCAAAACTAGTGTTAATCGCGCAGATTAATAAAAAGGTAATTCCTAAAATTATTGCAACATTATTAAAAACTTTTTTTCTTATATTATTGTTTGTGATAATTGTTAAAATAAATAGAAGAATACATGGATGATATAATAAGCCACATACTATACCTTCATATAAAAATTCAGTGTATAGATGATTATCATAATTTGTGTTTATAAAGATATAAGGAAATTGATGTATATCTATTCTTGGAATTTGAAATAAATAAAATTTAATTCCCCTAATGAATCTATTAAAAGAAAAATGATAATAATCTAAAATATTAAAACCAGTTAATTGATATTTAGCACCAAACTCAAAAATCGAATCATAACGAACATAATTATACCACATTTGAAATAAGGCAAATAAAATTATAGGAAAAATATAGAATAAAATATATTTTTTTATTTTTAATTTTTTTAAGAATAAATACATAAAATAAAAAATAAGTATATAATATATGATATAAGATGGCTTTGATAATACGATAAATGATGTAAATATTCCTGTTAAAATTAATTTTAGTTTTATATATTTATTATTGTTTAATAATGTAATCATATATAAAGTTAGAACAATAAATAAAATTCCACATGATGTTTGTAAATCATATTTTAATCCCCTAATAAGAATAAACATATTAGCACCAAATATAATTGTTAAATAACCCAAAATATAGAAAAAAAGAGGGAGTTTGGGAATATATTGTTCTATTATTTTATGATATATTTTTCCAACAAAGTAACATATTAATGCTAAATTTATTATAGTTAAAATAGCTATATTAAAAAAATAACCACTTATGAGATAAATAGGAAGCAGGACAAAAATAATTGGAATAATTGAATAATTTGAATAATAATTTCCTTTATAATATCCTGTATCAAAAAGATAAGGATATTTAATTCTTTCACCAGGATTATATGGATTTTTAAGGTTGGTTAAATATTTAGCATCATCTAAAAATGCTATTTGTCCTTTTGAAAAAGCTAATGTTTGTCTACAATAATTATCTATTCTATTACTAATAACATAAGGAGAAATAGGTACTTTTTTTGTAAAAATATAAGAAATTTGTTTATAGTGGTAGCTAGCAAAGATATTAATAAAAAAAACAATAATTGTAATAATTGTTAAATAGTTATTTCTTTTTATTTTCATATACTTCACCTTCAAAAATAAACAAATTATAATATTAGCTTAATATATATAAAATTATATCGTAAAAATTATATAATGTCTATTAAATAAATTTAAGTTCTTTTTTGTTATCAAATTTAATATTTTTAACTGAGAGGAGGTATTATTTTTGCTAACAATAAAAGAATTAGAATATACAGATGTTAGTAAATTACCAAAAGAATATCAGATTTTAAATTTAAAATTGTGTTTAAATAAAGAATTATATGAGGAAAAGATAATTCCTTTTTATTTATTTGATAATATGCAAAAATTATTATTAAAAAGAATGAATAATATTATTTTAAATTATAAAAAAATGGAGGAATAAGAATATGGATATTATCAAAGCTAGACAACAATTATTAATCGGTAAAACAATTTATGATATGAAATTAAAAGTAGCCGATTATGGTAGAGTTTCTACTGATAAAGATGATCAATTAAATTCATTAGAAAATCAAGTTAATTATTTTAGTGATATGATTAGTGGAGTAAAAAATTGGACTCATGTAAAAAGTTACGTTGATGAAGGAATTTCAGGGACACAAGTAAATAAAAGAGATCAATTTCTAAAAATGATTGAGGATGCTAAACTTGGTAAAATTGATTTAATTCTTACAAAAGAGGTTTCAAGATTTGCTCGTAATACAGTTGATAGTATTGAATATACTGAACTGCTTTTGAAATATGGTGTAATAGTTTTTTTTATATCCGACAATATTAATACTATATATCCGGATAGTGAATTTAGATTAACTTTAATGGCTTCTATGGCACAGGATGAGGTTAGAAAATTATCTGAAAGAGTAAAATTTGGAATAAAAAGAAGTATAAAAGATGGTAAATTAGGAGGAAGTTCACTAACAGGTTATGATAAAAAAAATGGGAAACTTATAATTAATGAACAAGAAGCTCCTATTGTTAGAATTTTGTTTTCTCTTTATGCATCAGGACAATATGGTTTTTCAAAAATAGCTAAAATATTAAAAGATAAAGGTTATTATACAAAAAGAGGAAAACAATTTAGTACAACTACATTAAAAAAAATGCTAAAAAATTATCGATATAAAGGATATTATACAGCTAATCTAAGTACAGTAGAAAATTATAAAACTCATAGAAAAAAAATAAATCCAAAAGATGAGTGGATTATATATAAAGATAAAACAGGTAATGTTCCAGCTATTATTTCAGAAGAACTTTGGGATAGAGCAAATAAAATTTATAATGAAAGAAACAATATATGGAATAAAAATGTGTTAAATAAAGAATTTTATTTAGAAAATAGAACTTATACTTCTAAATTAATTTGTAAAGAGCATAATACCTCATTTATAAGATCTGCTTCTTGTAAAAGAAAAAATAATCCAGTATGGCAATGTAATTATTATTTAAGACATGGTCTTGATGGTTGTAAAACCCCAATTATATATGAAAAATATTTAAATATAGTTTTTACAAATATAATAGAAAATATTATTGGTAATAAAGAAAATCTTATTAAAAGTATAATTAATGATTATAAAAATTTAATTACTGAAAATAATGATGAAAATAATCTAAATAAAAAAATTGCAGAACAAAATAATTTTAAAGATAAACTTTTAGATATGTTATTGCAAGGATTAATTAGTAATGAAGAATATAAATTAAAAAAAGAAGATATTGATAATAATATTAAAAAATTAATGAACCAAACAAAAGTAAAAGTAACCTCTAGTAAATATATAATATCTATAAATAAAACTTTAAAACACAAAATGGATATAAAAGATAATATCGGTAAGTATTTTAATTTATTTATTGATAAAGTTTTTATAAGTAAAATAAATAATAATAGAAAGCATATTAAATTAGAGATATTATATAATTTTAAAAAAACAACTGAATTTGTAGAAATAAATATGGATAATAATAAAATTAAAAATATTAGTGTTAATATGTACTAGGTATCTCTTGTTTACATCTAAGGAACCCAGGGTTTGTAAAATTAGGACAATTATTAGGTAAAGAAAGATTATTTGCATATATTGATAAATTTGGTTTTGGAGAAAAGACAGGTATTGATTTAACTGGAGAAGGTAGTGGAATTATTTTTGATTTAAATAAAGTAGGTAATGTAGAACAGGCAACAACTGCTTTTGGTCAGGGTGTAAGTGTAACTCCTATTCAACAAGTTACGGCAATATCATCAATAGTTAATGGTGGTTATTTATATAGACCATATATTTTAAAATCAATTAATGATGCAGTTACTAATAATGTTATAGAAGAAAAGTATAAACATTTAGTTAGAAGAACAATTAGTAAAGAAACATCTGCTATTATGAGAATGGGATTAGAAAGTGTTGTTGCTAAAGGTGGTGGTAAAGCTGCCTATATTGAAGGATATAGAATTGGAGGAAAAACAGGTACTGCCCAAAAAGCTAAAGATGGAAAGTATCTTGTAAATAACTATATAATGTCATTTGTATCAATTGTACCAGCTAATGATCCAGAAGCTGTATTATATTTAGCAATAGATAATCCTAAAAATACAGCGCTTTTATCTAGTTATACTACAACACCAATTGCTAGAAGAATTTTACTTGATATTATTGATATTTTAAAAATAGAAAAACAATCAGGTGGTATGGAAAAAGACTTAGAATGGACTGATAAAGTAATGTATGAGGTTCCAAATGTAGTAGGTATGAAAGTTGATGATGCTAAAAAGCTACTAGTTAATTTCACTATTGAATATTCAGGAACAGGTGATTATATAATTTCTCAATCACCTAATCCAAAAGAGAAAATAGAAGATCAATCAACAGTAAGATTAATGTTAGGAAACAAAAAATAAGTTATATTCCTTTTATATGTTATAATAAATAAAAGGAGTGATACTATGTCTAAAGTTACTATAATAGGTGGAGGTGCATCAGGTTTATGTGCTG
>CANRQD010000060.1 GCA_947632685.1 uncultured Bacilli bacterium
TCATAACTAAATTATACAACAAAAGAAAACAACCTCAAAGAGGTTGGCGAATGAAATTTATTTCATTCTTTTTTTATCCTAAAGCAATATCCATAATCATCATAATAGAAAAACCTATTAATGTAAATAATGCCATAATTTCTTTTCTTTTATTAGTTTGGCTTTCAGGAATTAATTCTTCAACTACTACATAAATCATAGCGCCTGCTGCAAAAGCTAATAAATATGGTAATAACATTCTTATTTTAATAACTAATATGGCTCCAATAACACCTGAAATAGGTTCAACTATACCACTTAATTGACCATAAAAAAATGATTTAGTTCTAGAATATCCTTCTCTTCTAAGAGGAACACTTACTGCCATACCTTCAGGAAAATTTTGTAAACCAATACCTAGTGCTAACATCCAAGCTGATAAAATACTAGCTTCATTAAGACCATAGAATAGTGAACCAAAAGCAACTCCAACAGCAAGACCTTCTGGAATATTATGAAGTGTTATAGAGATTATTAACATCAAACATCTTTTAAAACTTGAATTATTAGTAAGTGATTTTTTTCTTTCAACAGCATCAAATAATTTATCGCCTATAAAAAGTAAAATACCACCAAATATTACTCCAACTGCACATACAATCCAAGCAGTTAATTTTAAATTGTTAGCCATTTCTATTGCAGGTGATAGTAGTGAAAAAAATGAAGCAGCAATCATAACACCAGCTGCAAATCCTAGCATTGCATCCATTACATTTTTATTTATTTTTTTAAAGACAAATACAATTGATGCTCCAAGTGCTGTTATTAACCAAGTGAATGTAGTAGCTATTAATGCCTGTATAGGATAATTTAAATTATTAAAAAAATCTAGCATATAAACCTCCAAGTCTAAAATAGTTTATGTATAATAATAATTTATGTGTAGTTATAATTTAGTTAAGTTCTTTTTTTTATATATAAATAATAAAATATATTAGGTGATATCATGAAAAAAAGAATAGATATTTTCCTTTTTATTGCAGTTATTTTATTAATACTATTTGGAATAGTTATGATTTATTCAGCATCTTCTATATGGGCAAATTATAAATTTAATGATAGTTTTTACTATGTAAAAAGGCAACTTATTTTTGCGGGTTTAGGTGTATTTTTAATGATATTTATATCTAGAATTGATTATAATTTGTATTATAATAAAGCAAATATAATTTTAATTATATGTTTTATTTTACTTGTTTTAGTAGCAATACCTGGTATTGGTAGTATTAGAAATGGTAGTCGTAGTTGGTTTGGCATAGGATCTTTTGGAATTCAACCTAGTGAAGCTGCAAAACTTGGGATGATAATATTTACAAGTAAGTATTTAACAAATAGTAATAAATTTATTAAAAGTTATAAAAAAGGTGTATTTCCTATTTTATTTATATTATTTATTTTTTTTGGACTTATTATGTTACAACCAGATTTAGGTACAGGAATGATTTTAGTTATATCAATAATTTCACTTTTATTTATTGCAGGTGTTAATATGAAATTTTTTATAGTAAGTGGAATTATAGGATTATTAGGTATAGTTATCCTAATTTTAATCGCACCATATCGAATGGATAGAATAACATCTTTTATAAATCCTTGGCAAGATCCATTAGGAACAGGTTTTCAAATAATCCAAAGTTTATATGCTATAGGGCCAGGTGGATTATTAGGTATGGGATTTCAAAATTCTATTCAAAAACATTTTTATTTACCAGAACCACAAACAGATTTTATTTTTTCAATAATATCAGAAGAATTTGGAATAATGGGTGCAATAATAGTAGTGGGATTATTTGCTTTTATAATATATAGAGGTTTAAAAATAGCTTTAAATGCTAAAGATCATTTTTCTAAATATTTAGCTTTTGGAATGATGTTTCAATTAGCCTTTCAAGCAATATTAAACTTAATGGTGGTCATTGGTATGATTCCAGTAACAGGAGTCACTTTACCTTTTCTAAGTTATGGAGGATCAAGTTTATTAATAACTATGGTATCAATAGGAATTGTTTTAAATATATCTAGATTTCAAGATAAAAAGAACTGATGTTCTTTTGTTATTCTGTTTAATATTTCAAATATTCGTTATTTCTTGACAAAAACCTACTTTTATGATATAATTTCACAGGTATTAAAAAAGGGGGTTTTTATATGAATAATAACGATTATAATAATATCCATCAAACTTTACTAGATGAATATTTTAATAAACAAAAGTCAAAGAAGAATAATATAACTAAAAAATTAATAAATAATATTTATATATTTAGTACAGTAGTAGCTCTTTCTCTTTCAGGATTTAATCTTGTTAAATCTGCTAATTATGATAATGATGTAAAAGTAGTTAGTAATGTAGAGAATACTGACCTTAATTCAAAAAATTTAGAATCAGGTAAAATTATAAAACTAAATCAATCAATATTTGAAGAAATGAGAAAAAATTCTGAAGAAGCATATTCTAACTATTTAAAATTAAAAAAGAAAATAAAAAAAGCAGAAAAACAACAAGTTCTATATAATTTTAAAAAGATAAAGTCATTGGACGATATTTTAGAAAGACAAAAAGAGTTAGAAAGCCTAAATTTAACAAAAAAAGATAAATTATATAAAGACTGTAAACTTCCAGCAGATCTACAATGGTTTATATTTGAACAATCATTTTTAAATAAGGTACCTACTGATTTAGGATTATCAATTATTGACACAGAAACTAGAGGACAATTTAATTCTAGTGGATTATCATCATACAATGTTTGGGATGGAAGTTATGATTTAGGTTTAACTCAGCAAAATACTAAAAGTTCAGTCTTAAAGTTTTGTGAAAAATATAATGTTAGTTATGAAAAAGCTTGTAAATTAATAAAAAATAATGATTATGTAAATATAGTAAGTTGCTTTTTAGAATTTGAGGAAATTGAAACACGAGTTAAAGATTATGATCCTATAGAATATGCGGGTTGTTACAATGGTTGGGTATTATGGAGAGAAAAAGAGATATCAAGAGATTATGTAGAAATATTTAAAAAAGCATATTATAATAAATATACAAAATATCATAATGTAACAAGTAAAAAAGAAATAAAAGAAAAAATAAATAAAAATTCAAAAGTACTATCAAAGGTTAAATATTAGAAGAAGGTATTACTATGTCAAAAAAAATTAAAGATGAAACAAAGACAAAACAAATACTAAGATATATTTCTCTATCTATGTGGATTTTTATTTATTCTTTAGTCATGAACCCTAATAAAACTAATAAAGATTTACCAATAGTAACAAGTATAGATGAATTATCTTATGATGATGATATTACAAAAGATAGCTTATTAAAACAATTAGAAGAAAATATTTATTTAAATGACAAAGATAAAAAAGATATTGTTGATTTTATAAATTATCAGTATGAATATTATCCAAAAAATAACTTTTTCAAGTTGTTTAATAATTTAGACACTATAAAAATTGAATATAAAGATTCTTTTAATAATAAAGACTGTGCAGGACAATATGATTCTTATGATAATAAAATATATATGTTAGATAGTGGTAATAATAAAAAAGAAGTATTATTTCATGAACTTACTCATTCATGTACTGATACAATTTATGACAATAAGCTAGTTGCAAATAAATCATATTTAGCAAGTGATTATCACTATTATAGCGGAGTAAATGAAATGTTTTGTGAATATTTTTCGACTAGAGATACAAATAAATTTATTGGTTATCAAAATATGACTTATGCGGAAGCAATAATTGCTTTAACCGGTTATACTTATGATGATTATTGTAATAAGGATTTAAAATATCTAGAATCCCTTTTAAATGCTAATGGTCTAAATGGACATGAAATTTTTGAATATTTAGATGAAATAAAATGTAATACAAAGTTACAATATAATGATGAATATATGAAAAAATATAGTATAAATTATACAAAAGAATTAAAAAACATTTGTTATCAAAAAGTAATAGAAAAATTTAAAGATAGTTCCTATGAAAATATCAATGATTATATAGAATCTATTAGGAAGATAATACCTGGTGAAGATAGTGATTTTATTAATTATATAAATACTAATAGTAAGTATATTGAAGATGTTAAAAGAGAAAAAAAGTATACATATGAAGAAATTAAACCATATATTATAAAAAATATTTTATTAGAATCTGGTCTTGTTGAAATTGGTAAAAATCTAGATTTATCAGAATATGATTTAGAAAAAATAGATGGTAGATTAGAATTAACTTATAATGATAATATAGTAGATGCAGTAAGTGATAAAGTTAGTTATTATGAAAATTTTATTAATAGTAGACAAGATGAAAATACAGAAAGTTTTAATAATAGGTGTTATACAATAAATGATAGAGGTTATTTAATAAGTCATATAAATTATAATATGTATAACATCTTTAATGAATATTTTGATAAAATAAAATTATGTATAATAAATGAAATAAAAAAAGAAAACAATATAAAAGAAAAAATAAATTTATTAATAGGTTTTGATGAAGAAGAAAAAAGACCAGGTTTATATTATAATTTAGATAATAATAAATTTAAAATACCAACTGAAGTTGATGGTGATGATATTTATTCATTATATCTTTATCTAAATATAACTGATGTTTTTGATAGTAATTTTTCTGAAAAATATAATTTATTATATGATAAAATATCATTATATAATGAAGGACTATTAAATAAATTTCCAAAATATAATATAGATAATGGATATCAATTAAGAAAATAAAGATTATAAATCTATTTTCTTTTTTATTTTGTTAGTTTTTATAAATTTTATGGTATACTAACTATAGGTGATTATATGGAATTTAGAGAACTTTCAGAAAAAGAATTTGATAATTTTGCAAAAACACATAAAAATGCCAGTTTTAATCAAACAAGTAATTGGGGTAAATTAAAAAAATATAATAATTGGGATTATGTTTTTTTAGGTTTAGTTGATAAAAAACATATAGTTGCAGCAACGCTACTTTTATCTAAAATGACACCAGTTAAGAAAAAAATGTTTTATGCACCACGTGGCTTTTTAATAAATTATAAAAATTATAACTTGTTAAAAGAATTTACTAATAATATAAAAAAATATGCTAAAGAAAATAATGGAATATTTGTAAAAATAGATCCTTATATAAGTTATCAAGAAAGAGATATAGATGGTAATATAGTACCAGATGGTGATAATAATAAAGATTCATATAAAAATTTAATAGACTTAGGCTATAAGCATTTTGGTTTTAATGTCATGCAAGAAACACTTCAACCAAGATGGATATTTGTTACGGATACTAAAGATAAAACAGTAGAAGATGTATTTAAAAATATGGATTCTAAAACAAGACAAATTATTAGAAAAAATGAAAGACTTTGTATTAAAACTCGTGAAATAGGTTATGATGAATTAGATAAATTTAAAGATATAATGGCTCATACTGGAGATAGAAGAAAATTCATTGATAGACCATTTTCATATTATCAAAATATGTATAAAACATTACATGATGATGGAATATTAAAGATATTGGTTGCAGAGCTTCATACTAAAGAATTAGTAAATACTTATAAAAAAGAAATAAAACAATTAAAAGAAGAATTAAAATTACGAAAAAGTAAACACGACAATGGTCTTAAGATGAATGAAAATAAATACTTAACTAAGCAAAAAGAAGATGAAGCTAATATTGAAAGAATTAATAAAAAACTAAAAGAAGCAGAAGAATTAAGAAAAAATAATGGTGATATAATATTACTTGGTGGTATACTATTTTTAATTTATGGAAATGAAGTAGTATCATTAGTTGGTGGATCTTATGATAAATATATGGAATATCAATCAGCTTATACTGTTCATTGGGAAGGTTGTAAATATGCTATAGAAAATGGTTATTCTAGATATAATTTCTATGGAATAACAGGTGATTTTAATCCCGAAAATCCTTTATATGGATTATATTTATTTAAAAGAGGTTATGGTGGTAAAGTAGTTGAGTTAATTGGAGAATTTGACTTGGTTATATCTAAATTTTGGTATTTATTATATAAAATTGCTTTTAAACTATATCATGGAATAAAAAATATTAAAAATAGGGAATAATATAGCTAAATAAGAAGAGTAGGTGTAAATATGTTAAATATAATTAAATATAGAAAAAAAGAGGTATTAATAATAATTTTTATTCTATCGTTTGCTTTAATTGCAACATATAATATATATTATAAATTTAGTAGTAGTGAAAGTACAGATTATAATACTGATACATTAGATGTTACATTTAATCAAAAAAATGGAGATCAGATTAATATATTAAAAATTATTCCTGTAACTGATTCAGTAGGTTTATCATCTAAATCATATAATTTTACTATAAAAAATAATACTAAAAAAAGTATAAAATATTCAATAAATATATTTGATAATAATAAATTGTATAAAAAAGATGATTGTTTTAATTATAGTATTCCTAAAAATATTATAAAATTTTCTATACATAATAATAAAGAAAAATCTAATATTTATAATTTAAGCGATTTAATAAATGGAAATGTTGTAAATAGAATAATAAAAGCTAATAGTGAAGAAGAGTATACTGTAAGAGTATGGATTAGTAATGATGCTACTCAAACAACTGGTACTAAAATGCATTATCATGGTATTATAAAAGTAGTTGATGAAGGAACCTTAGTAGCAACGACAATTAAGTAAATTAATTGTTGTTTTTATTTACAAAATAGTAATAATTAGATATAATTTATACAATAAGGATGTGAAACTATGGATAAAAAAAACACTAATAACAAAAAAGAATACAAATTAGGATTAATAGTATTATGTATTAGTATTTTAATTGGTATAACAAGTGTTAGTTATGCAGTTTGGACACAATTAATTGAAGGTAAAACAAAGAATAGTTTAACAACTGCTAAATTAGATATAGATTTTCAAAATGAAGAAAACGAAATTAATTTAGAAGATGCAATACCAGTTTCAGATTCAAAAGGAATAAATAGTAAAGAATATGTATTTGAATTAAAAAATACAGGAACAATTGATTCAAATTATAGATTATCTTTAGTTTATGATGAAGATAAGTATGAAGAAGATAATTGTCAAGATAAAAAATTAGAATTTTCAAATATTAAATATGTTATAAAGGAGCTTGATTCTACTGAAAATACTGCTAATAATGTTGAAGTTTTAAATGAAAATAATGGTAATATTTATGAAGGAGAAATTTCATCAGGTGAGGTAAAAAAATTTTCATTAAAATTATGGATAAAAAGTGATGCAGATAATAGTATTATGGGAAAACACTTTCATACTATGGTAAAAGTAGAAGGTATTCAAAAATCTCAAAGCTTTGATGATTAAATCATAAAGGCTTCTTTTTTTACATGTACAAACATAAAATTATGGTATAATAATCAAGGATGTGATTTATTTGAAAGCTATTGTATGTGCTGGAGGTACAGGAGGTCATATTTATCCCGCTGTAGCAATTATTAATAAAATAAAAGAAAAAGAATCTTTAAGTGAAATATTATATATTGGAACAACAGATAGAATGGAAAAAGATATAATACCAAAACTTGGAATAAAATTTGTTGGCATTGAAATGAAAGGTATTGATCGAAAGAATATTTTAAATAATATAAGTGTATTTTTTAAATATAAAAAAGCTATAAAAAAGGCCAAAAAAATAATAAAAGAATTTGATCCAGATATTGTAATTGGTGTAGGTGGTTATATTACTGCACCAGTTATAATTGCTGCTCATAAATTGAAATATAAAACAATTATTCATGAACAAAATCAAATACCAGGTGTGTCTAATAAATTAATTTCAAAGTATGCAAATAAAATATGTGTATCATTACCAGATACAGTATCATATTTTGATAAAAATAAAGTAGTTTATACAGGTAACCCTAGAAGTGAAGAAATAGTGAATGTAGCACCTGCTAATAAAAAAGACTATGGTTTGCAAGATGATAAAAAACTTGTTATTATTGTAATGGGTTCACTTGGTTCTACAAC
>CANRQD010000061.1 GCA_947632685.1 uncultured Bacilli bacterium
GACAAACTGGATATGCAACAGGAGTACATCTACATTTTGCTGTATGGGAAGGTTATCCATATCAAAGTAATTCAGTTAATCCTCTAACATTCTATTAAAATTAAAAAGATTCATGTGAATCTTTTTTAATTAGTTACTAAATTTACCTCTGTAAAACATTCATCAATTATTGAATATAAATAAGTACTTACCTTCTTACAAGTTCTAGATTCAATTACTTTTTTATAACCAAATAATTGTTTACTATAAGCATCATCTATAGTATTTTTTAATTTATAATCAATAATAATTATTTCATTATCACTCTCTATCATTAAATCAATAACACCATGCATTAAATTATTATCTTCTAAATAAGTAAATTCATATTCTTTATAAAATTTAGAATCTAAATTATCTTGTATTAAACTATTATTAATAAATGCTTTAACTTTATTCTTAGAAAAACTATCTAATAAAGAATAATTAGGATTTTTAAAATCAATCATTTCTAATATTTCATGAATTTTAGTACCAAAATTCATTTTTTCTTGTTCTTCTTTTGTAATTAATTTATTAGAACTTTTAGAAAATTTTTCTTCATTTTCAACTACTTCATTACAATTAATTTCATAAATATTTATATCTTCATTTACAATTAATTTTTTATAATCATTATTTTTTTTATTAATCAAATAATCACTACTACAAATAGGATTAACTTTATCAATATAATTATCTAAATGTGCATAAACTATTTTAATCATATCTAGAAAAGATTTTATTTTATCTTTATCAATATTATTATCTTCTATCTCTACCTCAGGGATTACAATAATCATTTTTTCTTTAGCCCTAGTTAAAGCTACATATAAAAGCCTAATCTTTTCACTTATTTCTTCACGTCTTGTATCTATTTTTAATAATTGTTTATAAATAGTAGGTTTAACATAACTATTAAAATAAGGAATAACTATACCATATTTATTACTATATAAAATAGAATCATTTAATTCTTTATAACTAAACTCTTTACTAAATCCCGCAAAATAACATATAGGAAATTCTAAACCTTTAGATTTATGAATAGTCATTATCTTTACAGAATTATTATCACTATTATTTAGAGAAAATCTTACTCTTTCATCCTCAGAAAAAACATTATCCAAATAACATATAAAATCATCTATTGTCATACCACTTACTGATGCATTAGATAACAGATTATAAAAATACTCAATTCTAACTCTTCCTATTTCAATATTATATGTAGTAAGTAAAGCCTCTTCATAATTAAAAATATCTAATAATTTAAGTAAAAATATTTTAGGAGATAATTCATAAAAATAATTATATGCCTCCATTAATTTATTATAAATATCACTTTCAATAAAATTATTATTTATAAACATATCAAATAATTCTTGATCACTTTTTCTAAATAGAAAACTTCTTCCTATAGACATAAATAAATATTTAAATTCTCTACCATAATCTTCTTTATCAATACATAAAATAAGTTTTAATAAATTTCTAATTACTAAAATATCAAAAGAACTATCTAATTCCTCATCTTTATATAAAGAAAGTGGTATATGTAAATATTCAAATACTTTTTTATAATTATCAAAGTCTACTGATCTATCTATTAAAATAACAAAATCACTATAATTAACATTTCGTAATATTTTAGTATCTTTATCAAAGACTTGATATTTATTATTTATTTTATCAAGTATATCATTTCCTATTATAAACATTTCATTTTCAGTATTAGTAAATTTACTATTACTATCATATGTAAGAATAGAAAAATCATATAATTGCTTAGTTTTACCTTCTATATTATATGTATTATTACCAAATACCATACGATGTGATTTTTTATAATCAGCTCCTCCGTATGTATCATCCATTAAATTATCAAATAATAAATTTATATTATTTAAAACCTCATTTCTAGATCTAAAATTCTTTAATAAATCTATTTTTATACCATTTGACTTATTAGAGTATAAATCATATTTATTTTTAAATATATATGGATTAGCATTTCTAAATCTATAAATAGACTGCTTAATATCTCCTACCATATATACATTATTATTACTAATTAAAGATATAAAATATTCTTGAACATCATTAGTATCCTGATATTCATCAACCATAATTTCTTGAAAGCTATTTTTTAATTCATCTCTTACATCTAAATTATCTTCTACTATTTTTATAGCCATTCTACTTATATCTTTAAAAGAAAACATATTATTTTTTAACTTGTAGTCAAAAAACTTTTTATCTAATTCTAATAATATATCAATTAATATAGAAATATTATCATATGTAGAATTAATTGTATCTTTAATATCATCTATATTATTATAAATTACTAATTCATCTATTTGTTTAAGTATTATAGATATTCTATTCTTAATAGTTTTAACATAATCTATACTACCTCTAGGTAATCTAGGTAATTTTATATCCAAATTAACTAAATCATTATAATTATTAGCTACAAATAGTTTATTTAGGCTATTATTTAACTCTTCTATATAATTACCATCTACATAGATACTTAATTCATCTACAATATCTTTTATTTTATCAATTAATTTTTTAATTTCTACAAAATATAAATTAATATCATTATCTATCTTTATAGAATCAAATATATTCTTTAAATAATTTTCTAAATATGGAATTTTATCTATTCTCATATCTAATTTATCATTAAGCTTTAAGATTAATTTTTTTACCTCTTTATCATCTTTAAAACAAAAGTTATTTATAAAATCAGAAAATAATTTATTATTACTCATATAATAATTATTAAATATATCATCTATTAATTCTTTAGCCTTTATATTTAATAAAGATTGATCTGTTATTTTAATATCTTTATTTATATTAAGATAAGTATGATATTTTTTTACAATACTTAAAGAATAACTATCAAAGGTTGTAATGTATGCGTTATCTATTAAATTTACTTCATCAGTTAAATTTTCTTTAATAAGTTTTTTTCTAATTCGATCTTTCATCTCTTTAGCAGCTGCATTAGTAAATGTAAGTATTAATAAATTATCTATATGAATACCACTTTTTACTTTTCTTAATACTCTTTCTGTTAATACTGCAGTTTTACCACTACCTGCTCCTGCTGAAACGATAATATTATTGCCTTCTTCATTAATTGCTAATTCCTGCTCTAAAGTCCAATTATTTGCCATTTGCATCCCCTTCTAAAAAGTCTAAGTTATTAACACTATCTAGATATACTAAATTACTATTATTAACAAAACAAATATCACTAAACTCACAATACTTACAAGAAGATGTTTTATCAATGACTTTAGGATTAATAGAAAAATCACCTTCTAATATTTTATCTATAGTTTTAGATATTACTTCTTCAGTATATTTTAATATATTATAAATATCTATATCACTAAGTATTTTACTATCTTTTGAAAAACTAGAATCTTTATTTATTTTCATACTTTTAATAAGCTCACTATTTTCATATGATTTATCAAATTCTACTAATCTATTAATTTCATCTGTTGAATATCCCTGTAATTTTAGATTACTATATTTAATATCATCTAGACTCTTCTTTTTTAAAAAATTATATTTAGAAAATAATACTCTTTGAAAATATATACCTGTAAATATTGGATTATCAAAAAAATCAGATTTATTTATTAAATATAAATATATTGCAAGTTGCATATCTAAACCATATTTCATATTATTAATAGAGGTATTTACATTACCAGTTTTATAATCAATTATAGAATAGTATGTATCATTAATATTTTTCTTATATAATATCTTATCTATTTTACCAGTAAATATAACATCAATCATTTTATCTATCTTGATATTTATTTCTTTTTCACATAATTTTTCATTATAAGTAGTAAGTAATTCCTGTTTTTTAATAATTTCTATTGCATCAAATAATTTAGTTTTTATATTATTTAAAAAGAATAATTCACTAATAGATAATTCTTTATCATCTAAATATAAATCCCATTCCTTTGTAAAAGAAAAATCATCCTTATACATAACCTCAAACATATGATGAAATAAATTACCAATAAACATAGAAAATGTATCCTGATTAGAACTAAGTTTTAAAATATAATTTATATAGTATTTAAACCCACAATTATTATATGTATTTAAAGATGTATAACTAAGTTTTAATTGTCTATTAATAAATTCTATAAATTTATTATTATCAATACCTGTAAAGTTATTATCATAAGTATTATATTTAATATCATAATTATTAAGTAGTTTCCCTAAATTAGAATTAATCTCTCCATACTTATAATAATTATCTAAGTATTTACCCAATAATATTTTATTATAAATATTAGAATTATGTATTTTGTTAGAATCATATTCTTCTACTATTAATTTTTCATCTTCTATTATAGTAGATGGTAAATAATTATTAAAATTACTCTTCAAACGATATGATAGATATAAATTCTTTACATTACTTAAATTATTAATAACTGAATTCTTCTCCATTATATTTTTATCTATTGTTTTATATAATGCTACCTCATCTTTAATTTTATCTGATATAAAATCCTCATCTTTATATATTTTTGGTATTAAATCACAATTAAATCCAATTATAAATAAGTAATCATTATCTGTTAAAACTACATCTTTATAATCTATTATATTAACAGCATTAATTAATTTATTTGGTTTTAAATAAGTATGTTTTAATTTATCAATTAAAATATCCATATAATTAGGATCATCTTCTATTAATACTAAAGAATTAATTACCTCTATTAGTTTTTTACTAATACGATTAGTAAATGATGGAAGCTTTTTAGATTCCAAATAAGCTTTAACTAAATTAGTACCATATAATGATTCTTTCATATCAATATTAATTGGAATATTAAAATATTTAAATACCTCTTTAATAGTATATAAATCATCATCATATACATTTGATAAATAAATATTATTTAAATTAATTCCCTTATTAAGTAATTTTATAATTTCACTGCAAACATATGTTAATTCATCTTCTAAAGTATTACATTTAACTACTTTAGAATTTATTTTATTTTTAGGTTTATTAATAAATTCACTAGTTCCTAACATTTCTTGTTCATATTTTTCTAAAGTATCATAATTATATACAATTACTTTTTTATTCTTTAAATATTCATTAAATAATCTATCAAAATATAATAAATTATTATTAATTAAATCAATTTTTATATTTTTCAATAAATTTAATCTATCCGCAGAATAATTTTTATTAATATCAATTACATATAGATTATTAAGAATTATTTTACAAATATCTAAATTATAATTATACTTTGTCATTAAATAACTTATAGTTTTAACATCACTAGAAAAAAAATAATGCTTCTTATATTCTTCTATAGTCATATACTTTATATTCATTAAATTTTTATTATTATCTAATAAATATAATTTTGAATTGTTAGGTGTTACTACTAATAGATTGTCATTTATATATTTATCAAAGTCCATACTATCACCTATTAATATTGTATCATTTATAATTACAAAATAAAAGAAGCTTATTCTGCTTCTTTTACATTAACAATTGTTTCCTTTTTGTAGCTACCACATTTCTTACAAACTCTATGAGGCTTTATCATTGCACCACAAGTTGGACATTTAGTCATTGTAGGTACATCTAATGCCTTATGTGCTTGTCTAGTTCTTTTTCTTGTTTTAGAAACCTTATGAAATGGTACTGCAAACATTTGAATATCTAACTTAATCATATTATCACTCCTTTTTATCAAAGTTTTTTAATAACTCACTAAATGGATTATTATTAGAAATATTTTCTTCTTCACTAATTAATTTCCATCCATCCCCCTTAAATTCATTTAAATTTTTTACTTCAGTAAATTTAAGCGGAACCTCTAGTACAATATTTTCCCACAAAAACTCAAATAAATCAAGTTTATTTTCATTATTTTTTAAAGTTTCTTCTAAAATATCATCATATTTTATAGAAAATGGATATTCTATATCTTCTAATGAGATAGCATCCTCTATAATCATATTACCATCAATATCAAATATACCATGAATCGTATCATCACTGTCATAATATAATTTTCCAGAAATATGTAAATTATTAATATCCTTTACTTCACTATCTTTATAATAATCTTTAGGTATAACTATATCTTGATCAATAATATAATCATTATCAAAATCTAAATCTATAAACATATAATCACCTATTTTTATATTTAACTTTTTGACGTTGTTTTAATTTTTCTCTAAACATTATTTCAGTATCATCATCACTAATACTAGGATTATTTCTAATAATTTCCTTATATAATTCTTCTGCTAAAGAAGAAGAAGGACAACTAATAGTATAATTATCATCATCTTTTAAATATCTACCCTTAGGTAAACCATCATTTTTACTTAAAATAAGTTGCATTGTTTTTTGTTTTTGATTAAGCTCATCATAATATTTTGTGGCTACACTAGAATCTAGACCACATTTTATACAACATGGATAATACCTATCAGGTATACCATATCTAATATCTGAAAATTTTTCTTTTGATAATACATACAAATGATTACATTCATTCATAATACTATAATCTATTGCTTTTTTCAATCCTTCTAAATCAGCTCTTTTTGTTCTAAGGTTACTAGTTAATGATTTATACTCTTTAACATCTTCCTTAGTCTCTAATTCTTTAATTTTTTCTTCAATGTTCATAATTTCAGCTAATGTATTTTTATAATAATCTTTTAGTTCTTTTTGTTGCATAATTTAATCTCCTATCTATATCTATTTTCTTAAAGATTTTACCATTTGTTTAGCTTTTTTTATATCTTGCCTTGTAACATCTGGATTTAATCTTAAAGGTATTTTTGGTTCCTTAATATTCTCTATCATTAATCCATCTTTTAATTGATCTAAAGTATAATTTTTTAATTCTAAATCATAAATATCAACTTTATAATCACCTTTTTTAACAAATGTCACATCTAAAGCCTGAACTGTATCTAAATCACTATCTTTTATAATTAATAGAGGTACATGACCATATACATATCCATATAAAGGTATATTGAAATCAATTAAAGATAAATCAATGTTTTTTATGCATTTTTCAAAATATTTTAAAAGCAATGGATTATCTCTTAAATAACACGCAATAGAGGAACCACTTCCAAGTTTTTGATATTCTTTTAATTCTTTAACATTCATCATAAATAGACATTTTATATAATTACAAATATTTTTTTCATTAGGATATAAATTATTTATATCCTCTGAATCAATTGAAATAGATCCATCTAACTGAATATAATATATTTGTTCAGATTTATCACATTCTTTTAAAAAATTTAATAACTCATCATAAGTCATATGTTTTGTATTTTTATTAGTAATTATTTTATTATCAAGCCTATTAGTAACTAATAAAGCCTCACTTTTATCTTTTACTACATAATATTCAGAAATATGATTATCTTTAATTACAATATATGGCTTTTCAAATTCAAGTAATTGATTGGTATAAGTTATTTTAGTCATTCCAACTTTTTTATTATAATGAATAGGAATATTTGAATAAGGAAATTGTTTTCTTCTTTCATCTTCTAAATATTTATTTAGATGTATTTTAGAGATATTTGAATGATGATATAATGTTTCATCTTTATTAAATAAAGTTAATGAATACATATAGTCAATCCCAAATTGAATACAATCATCACCTACATAATGACTTTTTATTTTATTTACTGTTTCTATTTCATTATCATTTTTCATATTTAAAATCTCCTTTAACACACATTATACTATAAAAATATATATTTACAAAATATTTCTTTATTTTAATACCTTTTTATGTTAGAATTATAACTACTAAAAGAGGTGATTTTATGGCAGTTGGTATTATTGCAGAATATAATCCTTTTCATAATGGTCATTTATATCACCTAAATGAAATTAAAAAAATGTATCCTAATGAAGAAATAGTATTAGTATTAAGTGGTAATTTTACCGAACGT
>CANRQD010000062.1 GCA_947632685.1 uncultured Bacilli bacterium
GAAACACAAGACCAAAGTTCAGAGCAAGAAACAGAAGAGGAAATACAAGACCAGAATTCAGAACAACAAACAGAAGAAGAATTACATGACCAGAGTTCAGAACAACGAACGGATGAAGAAACACAAAATCAAAGCTCAGAACAGCAAACAGAAGAGGAAATACAAAACCAAAATCCAGAACAACAAACAGAAGATGAATTACAAGATCAAAGTTCAGAGCAACAAACGGATGAAAATGATTTTGATGATTTAATGAATAATTATGATGAAGATAATAATATTAATCATGATACAAATCAAAGTAAAGGATCAGAAAGTCCTAGTGATAAATTAGATGATATTACAACAACAAAAATATATAAAGTTCTAAAAAAATTAGTTTCACTAAGTTATGAAAGGTATGAAAAAGGTACATACAAATATGACAAGAAAGAAATAGTAAAGCATTATTTGACTAATCAAAAATTTAGAATTATTGATGATTTTATAGGACCTACATTTAAACCAGATGTTTATGTTTTTGACTTATCACCATCTAATAATGAATCTTTAGAAATGTATGTTAATGCTATTAGTAGTGTTGCAGTTAAAAATTCTTTAATATATCTTACGTATAATGAATGTATTTTGAGAAAATTAACTATAAAAAAAGAAAATGCTAAAAGTATTGATGTAGCTAAAGTTGCTAATTCACAAATAAAAAAATATCCTAACTTTGATTGCAAAATTTTTAATGAATATAGATCATTGTATGAAGAATTACGAGAGATAAAAGATAGAAAAATTTATATTTTTTCAGATTTTGATATTAGTTCAGATATATCGAAGCTATCACAAGAAAATCAAGAAATAGTATGGTTTTCTACTGAACAAAATATTTACAAATCTTCAATTTATAGTAGTTTTTTTAATAGGGAATATCCATCTTCATATAATGGTTATTATGTTGATACCTCTGGAATTGAAGATATTGAAAAATTTATATTAGAAAAAAATAAAAACAAATATAAAAGGAGGTCTACATAATGAATGATAGTAAATTTAATAAAATATTAAATGAGAAATATTTTTTATTAAAGGATATTGCTAAAAAATATAATTATAATGAAGAATTGTTAGATATGATAACATTTATATATATTAGTTTTTATATGGACTTTGGTAAAAATTGTGATTTTCCCTTATATGATTTGTTTAATAGAGTTAGGATTATTTATGGTAATGGGACAGTTAATGATATTGCAATAAAACACAATTTTGGTTCAATGCCAAGTAATAGCGTTGCTGTAACACTTTTTACACCAAATTTAAATGTCTTTAAAGATGCTACTTTAAAACAAAATCCACAAACTATATTATTAGGTACTAATGTTAATGAATATTTAGCAACATCTATTTTAAAGCTTGAGATGTTAGTACATGAAGTAAGACATGCATTAATGGGATATTACAATACGAATACTTTATTAGATGAAAATACATATTATATGAGAAGTGGCTTACAAGAAACATTTTATTCAAGAAACGATAAATTAAAAGATGGTTTTACTACAAAACGTATTGGTATAACTTTAGATGAAGTTATAAATACCTATATTACTGAAAATTTAATTAATAGAATAATGACTTTTAAAAATTATAAGATTGAAAATAATAATTTAAAATCATGTCTGAACTCTCTTAAAACAAGTCATGCCGATGGAAAATATAGAGCTCTTGGATATAATTCTGAAGTACGACTTTTATATCCATTGTTACTTAATGAAATGTTTATTAATTTAGTAAATCAACACCAATTTGATGGCGAAATAAGTATAGTTAAAAATTTTATTGAAAGTAATACTGATATTTGTAATTATGAAGATTTCTGCAAGTTATTAGATAAAGTTTATGATGGAAATGAAAGATATTCATCAGCAGTTCAAAATAATAACATAGATTTTGTTCATAATCATATTGAAAATATAAAGAAAACAAAATCTATAGTGTTAGATATTGAAAATAAAATATTAACAAAAAAGAGATAATATTATTTGTTAAAAATATAAGTAAGTTATATTTTTAATAACTATATAATAGATTTATAGAAAACATTATTGAAATATGGTAGAATTATGTATAATGTTGAAAGAATATCTAAATATAATAATTTTAATTAAAGGTTGGTGTTTATTTTGAAAGTATTAAGTCTAACAGAACCTTATGCTACTTTAGTAAAAGAAAATAAAAAATTAATCGAAACAAGAAGTTGGAAAACAGATTATAGAGGAGAATTGTATATTCATGCTAGTGCTACTAAAATACCAAAAGAATGGAAAGAAAATAAAGAATTAATGGGATTAGTAGATAATGTATCATTAAATTTTGGAAATATTATTTGTAAATGTAATTTAGTTGATTGTATATATATGACAAAAGATTATGTAGAAAATATGCATAATAATAATTATCAAGAATATATTTGTGGTTTGTATGAAGAGGGAAGGTATGCATGGGTGTTAGATAATATAATACCATTAAAAACACCAATAAAAGCCAAAGGACAACTTAATATTTGGAATTACTATAATGAGATAGAGATTATGGATTTAATGAATAATATTGAGTATGGTTGGGTAGATCAAGCTAGTAATAAGAAGCATAGTCTTGTAGATGAATCCTTTTCAAATAATTATATACTGCAATCTCCAAATGAAGTAATAACTAATAAAATTGGTGTATGTTGGGATCAAGTAGAACTTGAAAGACATTATTTCAAAAGAAATGCTTGGAATATAAAAACTTATTTTATAGTACATTATGATGGCGACAAATGTCCAACTCATACATTCCTAACCTATGAAAAGAATGATAAATGTTATTGGTTTGAACATTCATGGGAAAGATTTAGAGGTATTCATAAATATAACACTGAAAAAGATTTATTATTAGATATTAAAGATAAATTTATTAAATATGAACTAAATAATATATATAAAACTGAAAATTTAGTATTATATGAATATGAAAAACCAAAGTATCATATTTCAGTACAGGAATTTTATAATCATTGTGAAAAAGGAAAATGTATTGATTTTAATATTCTATAATATTAATTAATATAAAATAAAACTCGCATTACTATTGATGCGACTTTTATTTTTTAGAGTGATAGTTGAGTGATTATACAATTTTTTACTATGAGATTATATTTTTTTATTTTAACTATTTAATTTTTTACCAAAAACTTAAATCCTACGATTCATAGGGTTACTTCTTTTAATGCCTATAGTATTATAGTTTTAGAAAGAAGAGATTTTTTATGAAGAAAAATATGATTAATTATTATGCTTTGATTATGATGAATTTGTTTATTATTTATAATTTTATACTAAAGGAATTAAAAATCGGTGGCTTGTTATATCAAATATTTATGATTATTTTAATAATACTAAATATAATGATTTTAATTAAGTTTAGGAAAATAATAAAGTTTAAAGAATTAATAATTGTATTTTACTTTTTTACATGGTTGCTATTACCAAAAAATGTTTTACAATTTATTTTTGGCATTTCTAATATGATTACATTAATTATAATTGGTTTTATGGAAAATAAATTTATAAAAATTATATCAATACTTATTACGTTATTCTTTATTGTATTTTCAAAACTATTATTATTTGTTTATTTATTATCATTTGATATAGGTATTAGTGAAGAAAAAGGTAGAAATGATATATATGATGATATGCACTATTATTGTGAGAATAATTATGAAATATATTCTTATTCACAAGGTGCTATGGATAGATTTCATTATAGTATAGGTAAGCATTATGAGTTTCTAAATATTAATGATATAATATATATATCTTACAATGAAAGAAACGAAGTATCACATAAAGAGTATAATAGTTATTTAAATACTCATAAATGTAAATTGGTTGGTGATGTGAATGGATTTAAACAAAATATCTAATTTTATAAAACTAAAAAGAAAAGAATTAGGTATTACTCAAGATGAATTAGCTGAAAGGTTATTTGTTACTGAAAAAGCTATTTCAAGATGGGAAACAGGTAGGGGAACTCCAGATATTTCTTTGCTTCTTCCATTAGCTAAAGAGCTTAATATAGATGTATCAGAATTATTAAATGGTGAAGAAAATAAGAAAATAAAAAATGATGTTGAGCAGTTAATTGAATATAACGAAATAACTAAAGCGAATAAATACAATTTTCAATTTAAATTAACTATTTTCTTTTATATATTATCTATATTATCTTTCTTAATTTATTTAAGATTTGAATATGATCCAAATATAGAAGTTAATTATTTTATTAGATTATTAATTATAGTTATTGCCTCTATATTTGTAATAATTGGTAATAAAATATATAGTAATAATTATGTTGAAAAAATAGAAGATAAAAATAGTTTATTAAAACTTTCTCATGTAATAATATTTATATATTATGTAATTCTATTATTTAATATGGTGATATTTGCTAGATATAATAGTATTTATAGTTATAATTTAATTCCATTTAAATCTATAGTTAATATATTTAAAAATGGAATAGTATATTCAACTATTATAAATGTATTTGGAAATTTACTTGTCTTTATGCCATTAGAATATTTTTTAATTGAACTATTCAAAGTCAAAAAATTTTCTGTTAATTTCATATTATCATTTGGAATAATCTTATTAATAGAATTATTTCAATATGTATTTAAAGTTGGAGTTTTGGATATAGATGATTTAATATTATGTACCTTTGGTATGATGTTATTTTATCTTTTATATACAAGAATAAAAAAAGATGATTAACACTCGAAATCATCTTTTTGTTTGTCTAAATAATTATTTCAAACTGAATTCTATCAAACGCTATAAATATTATGTAGTTGTAGTTTCTTTATTATTATTAGCTATCTCATTTAATTCTGCAGTTAATTTTTTCCATTTCATATATGACTATTATACTTATCAATATGTTTATTTATAATTTAAGTAAAGTCTCTTTTATTATCAGTAATAATCTAATCATTAAATAAAATAATACTTAGGAGGTTATTAGTATTTAAAAGTAGTTTAATATATATTCGAATAATTTTATGAGTTTTTTATCAAGCTACAGTGATAACTTTGCCTATTTACGAAAATTTATATTTCCAAGATTAAATAAATTAACTATATAAAAGATATTATATACTTTTTGGAAAATTTATTAGACTGTATATCAAAATAAACGAAAGTATGATAAAATTATATTATAATAGGAGGTGAAAGTATGTGGTTTTACATTATTATCATAATTATAACTTTAATCATTATTTATGCTCTTACTTTGTATAACAGTTTTATAAAATTAAATAATAAAGTAAAAGAGGCTTTTTCTACTATGGATGTTTATCTAAAGAAAAGATGGGATTTAATTCCTAATATAGTAGAAACAGTAAAAGGATATGCTAAACATGAAAAGAATACTTTAAAAGAAATTATAGAATTAAGAAATAGTGCTTATGATAAAATGTCTGATGAAGAGAAAATTAAGACAAATGAACAATTATCTAGTGGTATTAATAAGATTATGGCCTTAGCAGAAGCTTATCCTGATTTAAAAGCAAATGAAAACTTCAATGATTTAAGTAAACATTTAACGCAAATTGAAGATGATATTGCTAATTCAAGAAAATATTATAATGGCGTTGTTAGAGTTTATAATAATAAAGTTGAAATGTTTCCGAGTAATATAATAGCAAAAATATTTGGCTATAAGTCAAAGAACATGTTTGAAACAAGTGAAGCAGAAAGAAAAAATGTGAAAGTTGAATTTTAATGGAGGTAAAAAATGAAAAGGATTATTAATGGATTATCCTTATTTATATTAGTTGTATTATCTCTTACTATAATTTATCCGATAAATGTAAATGCTTCATCGCAACAAACATCATATATAAATATTCATGATAGTGTTAAAAGTTTAACTGTTGATAATTTAACATTTTCTAATATTACATATAAAGATTATTCTTCTACTTCTACTCAAGCATTTGGTTTAACAGGAATAGTTGAAAATAGTTCTAGGGAGACTATTGATTATATATCAACTGCATATTATTATGATTTAAATTATAATTTAATTGCACAGGGATACAATTCAGGTACTGCACTAGCAGGAACTAGTAATTTTAATCAAATGTCTAATTTAAGTATTTTAAATGGACATAGTATTAATGAAATATATTATTATAGTTTATCAATTAATACCACAAGTAGTTCTTCAACTGAATCAAATATTGTATCTAATACTCCTAGTAAAAACAATCGATATAAGTCCTATGATTATGTAATAGATAAATATGATATTAATATTATTGTTAATGAGAATAACACATTAGATATTACAGAAACAATTACTGCATATTTCAATGTTGCTAAACATGGAATTTTTAGAACTATTCCATTAAAAAATACGATTACAAGATTAGATGGTAAAACATCAAATAATAGAACACAAGTAACAAATTTAAATGTTGATAATGAATACACTACATCTAGAGAAAATGGAAACTATAAAATTCAAATAGGTTCAGTAAATCGTACTTTAACAGGTAAACAAACTTATGTAATAAAATATACTTATAATTTAGGAAAAGATCCCATAAAAGATTATGATGAAATATATTACAATATAATTGGAAATGAGTGGGATACAGTTATTGGAAATATAACTTTTTCAATTACCATGCCTAAACAATTTGATTCAAGCAAATTAGGTTTTTCGTCAGGAACTATAGGATCAACAGATAATAGTAAAGTTAAATATAATGTTAGTGGAAACAAAATAACAGGAAGTTATAATGATATTCTTGGTGTTGGAAAAGCATTAACTATTAGATGTGAATTGCCTGAAGGATATTTTGTTGGCGCAGGACTTAATATAAATATAGTAGATTATATTATGTTCTTAATTCCTGTTATATTTTTATTAATAGCAATATTATTGTGGTATAAATTTGGTCGTGATGATCAAATTATAGAAACAGTTGAGTTTTATCCACCAGAAGGATTAAATAGTTTAGAAGTTGGTTTTTTATATAAAGGTAAGGCTGAAAATAAAGACATAACATCATTATTAATATTTTTAGCCAATAAGGGATATTTAGAAATTACTAATAAGAAAATTGATTTAAATTCTGAAAAAATAGGCTTAAATCAAGATTCGAAAAATAATGCTAACCAAAAAATAATTGAATTGCAAAACAAAATAAATGAAGAAAAAATAAACAATCCAAATTCAAAAAAAATTAAGTATTATGAAAATATGTTAGATATTTATAAAAATATTGATACTCCAATTGATTATGAACAGTATGGACTTAAATCTTCAATTAATAACCTAAATGAAAAAAATAATTTTTTAATCAAAAAATTGAAAGATTATGATGGAACAAATATAAATGAACAATGGTTTATGGATGGACTATTTGAATATGATAGAACAGAAGTTACAGATAAAATGTTATACAATAATTTCTATATAACAAATAATAGAATATTGCATAATGTTAACAACAAACAAAATATAGATAAAATATTTGAAAAGTCTGCTTCAAACAAAAAAATTTTTATTATTTTAATGATTATTGCTACATATTGTTTGATTACAATACCACCAATATTTACTTATGGGCAACCAGAAACATTAATTTTTGCATTAGTTTTTCCAGGTATTGGTTTTTCTGTATTATTTGGAATGTTATTTGATAAAACACCTATTCCAGTAAAAATATTTGGATTAGTATGGGGCTTAGGATTT
>CANRQD010000063.1 GCA_947632685.1 uncultured Bacilli bacterium
TAATAGCTATTACCGCTTTAAAAGCTTGCCTCCCACTTAATCTATATTAAATAAATATAGCCATTAAATAATATCATAAAGTTTTTTAATTTGCAAGTATTACATCTTCTCTATTTGATTTAATTCTACCTCTACTGATGTTTCTTGACCAAATAAATCTACGGTTAACATCACTTTTTGATTTGGTAAATCAACAGACTCTACTTTACCAAACATACCATTAAATGGACCTGAAACAATTTTAACTTTTATTCCTACTTCTAATTCATTGTTAACATCTATTCTTGAAATTCCCATATTACCAAGGATTTTATCAACCTCATATGGTTGTAATGGTGTTGGTTTAGCTCCTTTACCACTTGATCCAATAAATCCAGTAACACCAGGAGTATTACGAACTACATACCATGCTTCATCTGTCATAATCATTTCAACAATTATATATCCAGGGAACATTTTTTTAGTCTTTTCTTTAGTAACGCCATCTTTTACTTCAACTACTTTTTCTTCTGGAACAACAACTCTAAAGATATAATCTTCCATACCCATAGATTCTGCTCTCATTTCTAATTTTTCTTTTACTTTATTTTCATGTCCAGAATAAGTATTAACTACATACCATTTTTTCTCCATAAATTATGCTCCCTTCACTAATGATTGAACTAGTGCAAATATAAAATCTATTCCATAAAAGAATAATGAACAGAATAATATAAAAACAATTGTAGCAATTGAATATTTAAGCATATCTTGCTTATTTGTCCAACGAACTTTACTTATTTCACTTTTTACACCATGACAAAATATCATAAATCTAGTCCATAAACTATTTTTTTGTTCTTTTTTATGATTAGAATTCTTCCTATCATTACTTTTTTGAACCTTTTTTATTTCTTTTTCTTCTTTTTTATTATTATTTTTTTCACTTTCAATATCAACATATTTTTTATTATTCTTAGTTTTTACAACTTCAGCCATTTACATCACCTATTTTCTTATATGTATTTATCCAAATAAAAAACACTCTTTCGTGTTCATTTATAAAATAACATAAACACATAAGAATGTCAATAATTTTATTTAAACAAAGCTATTAAGGATAAAACAATACCCAATATTATCATAGCAATTGGTAAAATCAAGAAACTAACATATGCAGCTTCCGGTTTATCAATAGGTGAATATAATCTTTTTGTTTCTTTATCAACCATAGCACGACCTGATGCAGTTGATTTTGTTTTTTGATGTGATGATATTTTCTTGTTTGCTCCAGTTTCTTCTCGTAATTTAGCAATATCTCTTTCATTTTTTGTATCTATATAATCGGAATAATATACATGTGCATTTCTAATAACTATCCCTTTATAATAAGGTATATCATCTTCATGTAAAAATATTTCAAATTCTTGAAACTTCTCTTTCAAAAATTCTGGTCTTAATACATTTATCATATCAGCATATATTCCAATTTGTAAAAAGGCTAAATTATATATATCTTCTTGTCGCATTTTTTCTAATTCATTAGGCTTTGGTTTTATCAATGTATTATATTGAATAGGACTTAATTTATTTTCATCTATTATTCTTATTTCATTAGGATTAAATGTTTTTATACAATAACCTTTACTATGAATATATTTCATTGTTTTTGACATATTATAAAAAACTTTTCTTCTTTTATCAAAACCAGGATTACTATTAATCCATCTTTTTAACCTAACACTCATAGCCTATTCACCTATTATTATTTTATAACAAAATAATAAAAAAAACAATTTATATATATAAGTTTTTTTACACTATACATATATCTACAATTTTACAAGTTTATTATATATTACTCATATATATTTTTAATTTTTCTTTACAAAAATGAATACAATTATCAACAATGCTTATAGGAATATCCAAAAGTTCTGATATTTCTCTATATTTAAATCCATTATATCTTAACTCAAAAACCATACTATGTCTAAAATCTAAATTATTTTTAAATTCTATTAATTTATCTTGCAAATATGTATTATCAAAAGATTTTACTGGATTACTACTAATTGATGGATCCTTTATAATATCACTGAGTAACATATTATCAATTTCTAAATCTAGAGAATATGCATTATTTAAATAATAATTTTTTAGTGCACAATAACTTCTATAATATGATTTTATTTGTCTTTCAATACAAACTACAGAAAATGTATAAAACAAAACACCTTCATGTTCATTAAATGATGATATTGCTCTATTTAATCCAATATAACCTTCTTGAATTAAATCTTCCATATCAAATTTATTATTTGAATAATTAATATATTTTTTAGCTATAGATATAATTATTGGCTTATATTTATTAAATAATCTTTCTTTTGCTATATCATCATTTTCACTTACTAAATATAATTGTTCATAATCATTAATATCTTTATACATACTAATCCTACTTTCTATTTCTGACTACTTCATATATCATTATTCCACTAGCAACAGAAGCATTTAGACTATTAACTGTTCCATAAATAGGAATATTAGCTATAAAATCACATTGTTTTTTTACTAACTTAGACATTCCTTTACCCTCATTTCCTATTACTAAAGCAATTTTTCCACTATAATCAATATTTTTATAGTCAACACTATTTTCTAAATCAGTTCCTATTATCCAAAATCCATTCTCTTTTAATTTATTAATAGTGCTAACTAAATTAGTAACAGAACAAATTTTCATATTAATTAAAGCACCTGCACTAGTTTTCATTACCGTTGAATTTATTCCTACTTGTCTATCTTTTGGAATTATAATAGCATCCACTGAAGCTGCTTCACTAGTTCTAATAATTGCACCTAAATTATGGGGATCTTCTAAGTGATCTAGTATGACTATAAAATTTGGATTTGATTTTAATATTTCATCTAGTTCAATACATTTGTAGTCATCTATGTCTAGAATTATACCCTGATGTAGACCATTTACCAAATCATTCATTTGTAATTTTGTCTTTAATATTATAGGTATTTTTGTATTTTCTAATAATGAATTTATTAATTTATCAGAAAAATTATCTTGCAAATATATTTTTTTGACTTTATAGTTTTTTTTTAAAAGTTCTTCTGCAACATTTTTTCCATATACTAGCATATACTACCTCCTAAAATATATTTCATTATTTCATCAATTCTATCTTTTTTATTATCTAATTCTAAATATCCGATTAAAGCTTCTAAACCAGTTGCATATTTATAAGTAACTATATCGCAATTTTTAGGATGTGATGTAGTTTTATAATTACGAGCTCTTTTTATTATATCTACCTCTTCAGTAGTAAAAAAATTATTATTTATCATTTTTGTTACATACATGGCCTGATTTTTAGCACTAACAAACTTAACTGCCGATTTTTGTAATTCATTAACATTATTTATCCCTTTAGATATAAAAAATTTCCTTATATAATCTTCATATATAGTATCTCCTAAATATGCAAGGACTAATACATTTATTTCTTTTATATTCATATACATTCACCATTATTTTTCTATATATTAAAAAAGACATAATGTCTTATTTAGTTTTATTCTGTGCTATGTCAGATGCTACAACACCTGAATATTTAGCTATTTTATCACAAATTGAAACAAATTTGTCTGGATTTTCTGACTTTACCAAATCAGCATTTTCCATTGATTGAGAATTTCCAATAGCAAATAATAATTCACACACATTATCATCTGTTAAAGTATGTGTACCAGATGAATTATTAGTAGCTACCCATATTGGATGTTGAGAATCTTCTAAACTAATTTTCCAATCATTTGTATCTCCACCATATTCATTTGAACACCAAGACTTTGCTATATGTAATGCTGACTTTTCAAAATCATTTTTATTATCTACTAATATTTTAAGTGCATCTGCCTTAGATATTAAAGAATTATCATTAAAATAATCATCTATAGTTTCACGAGTAACTCTCATCGAATTCAAATCTTCTTCTAAACTAGAATCTAAATCAATACCTAACATATTTTCAATTTGATCTGAAAAGGAATCATAAGATGATGTATATGCCATTGCTTCTACTATAGATTTTTCTTCAATTAAACTTTGTATTTTAATAGTTCCTAAACCAAGTGCAGTAATAGTTGCAGCTGTTGCTAAACTAATAGCTACTATTCTACCTGAATTAAATTTTCTATTTATTTTATATTTACCCAAGGATTCATTATAATTCATACTACTAGTATTTATATCTTCCATAGTACACCTCCTATAGTTAATTTTAGTATATATTAATATACAATAAAAAAAAAGAGAAAGTTAAGAGACTTTACATTTTATTAACAAATTTATAGGTAGTACCATCTCTACCATCAATAAGTTGAATTCCCTTTTTCAATAACTCATCTCTAATATTATCTGCTTCTTTATAATTTTTCTCTTTCTTTGCTTGATTTCTTTTTTCTATCTGCTTTAAAATATCTTCATCCATAATAGATTTTGTTTCTTTTTTTAATAAATCTAATGAAAGAACAGTATCAAATGATTCTATAAGTTTTATCTTTGTAACTCCACTTATATTACTTTTTATAATATCATATATCAATGTAATAGCATTAGCTATATTTAAATCATCACCAATATACTCTTTAAATTTTTCATTATATCTATTAAATATTTCTTCTTGAAAATCTCCATTATTTTCTATGGAATCTATTTTATTCTTCAATTTTATATATGCATTTTCTGCATTATCTAATGCATCATATGAAAATACCAATACCTTACGATAAGAGGCATTTAAACACATAAATCTGTACGAAAGAGGATTATATCCTTTTTCTTTTAATAAATCTATTGTTAAAAATTCACCTTTAGATTTACTCATTTTTCCTGTACTATCATTTAAATGCTCACCATGTATCCAATAATTACACCATTTATGTCCTAAATATGCTTCACTTTGGGCTATTTCATTAGTGTGATGAGGAAAAATATTATCAACACCTCCACAATGAATATCAAGATATTCTCCCAAATATTTTATGGATATACCTGAACATTCAATGTGCCATCCTGGATATCCTAAACCCCAAGGTGATGTCCATTTTAATTCTTGATCATCAAATTTAGATTTAGTAAACCATAAAACAAAATCAGCTTGATTTTTCTTTGCTCTATCTTCTTCTACACCTTCTCTAACGCCTACAACCATTTCATCTATTTTATGATTAGTTAATTTATAATAATCATCTAATTTAGATGTATCAAAATATATATTTCCACCACTTTGATATGCATAACCTTCTTTTAATAATTTTTCTATCATTTTTATATAAAAGGGAATATTATCAGTAGCTTTAACTACTATTTCAGGCCATTTTATATTTAAAGTAGTTAAATCTTCATGAAACCTTTCTGTATAAAAGTTAGCAATATCCATTACTGATTTATGTTCTCTTTTAGCACCTTTTAACATTTTATCTTCACCAGAATCAGAATCACTTGTTAGATGCCCTACATCAGTAATATTCATACATCTTTTAACGTTATATCCCAAATATTTAAGTGTTTTTTCTAAAATATCTTCAAAAATATATGCTCTCAAATTTCCAATATGTGCAAAATGATAAACTGTAGGACCACATGTATACATTTTTACTTCTTTTGAATCATTTGGAATAAACTCTTCTACATTTTTTGTTAATGTATTAAAAATCCTCAAATTCATCACCCCTAAAATTAATAAATATAACTATAGTATATCATATTAAAAGTCAAAAAAAAAGAGAACAAATCTCTTATATATTACCGCTATAACAACAAATCAATATTTTTAAAATTAATAAATTATAATTTTACTGTTATATTATCTTTTCCTTTTAATACTTCATTTATAATATAACTATTTACCTGTTTATCTATTATCTTATCTATCTTTCTTGCACCATATTTTTTATAGTTTGATTCATTACATATTTTTTCAACAATTCTTGTGGAAAAAGATAATTTAATATTCTTTTTCAAATAATATTTTTTTAATTCATTTAATTTTTGTTTTATAAGACATTTAATATTATCACTATCTAAATCATCCAATACCAAGATTTCATCTATTCTATTAACAAATTCAATACTAAAATATTCATTTAATTTATTATGAATATGATTTTCTTTACTCTTCATAAATCCTATACTATTATTATCAGCTGCTAAATTAGAAGTCATAAAAATAGTTACATTATTAAAATATACTATATTTCCTTTTGAATCTTTCATTTTACTATCATCTAATACTTGTAAAAATAATTTAATTACATCAACACTAGCTTTTTCTATTTCATCTAATAATAAAATTGAATATGGATTATTTTTTATTTTATTTAGTAAATAATTATCATCATCATAACCTACATATCCTGGAGGTGAACCAATTATTTTACTAATTGAATGTGATTCTTTATATTCACTCATATCTAATCTTATAAAATTATTTTCATTGTATACTAAAGAAGCATATTCTTTAACAAGTAGTGTTTTACCAATTCCTGTTTTTCCTACTAATAAAAAGGAATGAACTCTATTATCAGAAAAACCTAATTGACATTTTTTAGTATATTCACTAATAGCTTTTATAGCATTTTTTTGACCTATGATTTTTTTATTTAAAATAGTTTCTATGGAAATTAATTTTGAGTTATCTCTAGATTCTTCAAATATAGGTATAGAAGTTTTAGCACAAACTACATCCATAACCATTTGCTTTGTAATAACTTTAGGTTTTAAATTATTATTATATTTTATTCGTATTTTATTTATTTTAGATTCTAATTCATTTTGTTTTGCTTTTAATTCAGTAGCTTTATCAAAATTTTCTTTTACGATAGCTTCTTTTTTTTCTTTTATAATAAATTTTAATTCTTCATCTAACTTATCTACTTGCTTTTCATTAGTATCTTTAATTAAAACTGTTTTTGCACAGACTTCATCTAATATATCTATGGCTTTATCAGGAAAACATCTATTATGAATAAATTTATCGGATAATTCAACAATATAATCTATAATATCATCACTTATCTTAGTATTATGAAATGATTCATATAAGGGTCTCAACTTTTTTAATATTACTTTAACATCATCTACATTAGGTTCAGTTATAATTATTTTTTGAAATCTTCTATCCAAAGCTTTATCTTTTTCAATAAATTTAGAATATTCAGATAGTGTTGTCGCTCCAATAATTTTAATTTTTCCTCTGGCTAATGATGGTTTTAATATATTAGAAGCATCTATGGCACCCTCTGCACCACCGGCACCAACTAATGTATGTATTTCATCAATGAATAATATAATATCTCCATTTTCCTCTACTTCTTTCAAGAGTTTATTAATTCTTTCCTCAAACTCACCTCGATATTTAGTTCCTGCTACTAAAGAAGACATAGAAACAGATAGTATTCTTTTATTTTTCAAATTATTTGGTACATTACCCATAACGATTCTATTAGCAAGTTCTTCTACTATTGCGGTTTTTCCTACACCTGCAGAACCTATTAAAAGGGGATTATTTTTTGCACGCCTTGATAGTATTTCCATAATGTTATTTAATTCTTTATCCCTGCCTATTACAGGATCAATTTCATTATCACTACATTTTTTATTAAAATCAATAGAATACTCATCTATTAATAGTTTATGCCTCTTTTTTGATTTTTTAGCTACTAAGTTTGATGAGAATTCTTCATATAATAAATCTACATCTATAC
>CANRQD010000064.1 GCA_947632685.1 uncultured Bacilli bacterium
CATTATATTTACCTCACTTCCTTTACTTTATTATTCGCAAAAGAAGTTTATTTTCCCTTACTTTTTTTTATTTTTTTATTTATTTTGACAATAAAAAACTACTACATTTATGTAGTAGCTAAAACATTATATTAGTTTTATTCCATATTTTCTAATTTTTCTAACATTTTTGTAGCAGTATTCTTTGCCATTTGCTTTGCGTTATTAAAAGCATCTGGATTTTTCTTTTTATACATCACAGCACCAGCTACTCCTGCTCCCATAATAGCCATAACCGCTAATGTTTTTCCCATTTTATTCATAATTATAATCACCTCTTATAGAAAATATGAGTACTAAGTACCACTATTATTATGAAAAAAATTTCTTATTTTATTCGATTTATTAAAAAATCTTTTAATGTTGTTCTTCTTATATCATTACTAGTATTTTTAACTGCTATTTGTAATGCGCTATATTCACCAATTAAATATAATTTCTTTTTACTTCTAGTAACACCAGTATATATTAATTTTTTATAAAGCATTTTTCTAAAATTACTTACTATAGGTATAACCACTACATCAAATTCACTACCTTGAGATTTATGTATACTTATTGCATAAGCAAGTTTAAATTTATTAAAATTACTTGGTGTATATTTTACAATATTACCATCAAAGTCTATATGTATTTCTTTTGGTTTAATACTTATCTTTTTTATTATACCAATATCACCATTATAAACATTATCATCTGGCATATTATTTAATTGTATAACTTTATCTCCCTCACGATATATTATTTCACCTACTAATAATTCTTTTTTTGATGAATTTTTTTTATTAAAAATTTCCTGTAGTCTATTATTAATATTATCAATACCATTTATAGTTTTATACATAGGCGCTAAAATTTGAAAATCTTTATAAGATAAATCTTTATATGTACTTGCAATATCTTCTATATTATTAATGACTTCATCACTATTGCATTCTATAAATGTTAAATCCTCAGAAACATTAAATATACTTTTATTTAAAGAATCATTATGAATATCATATGCCAAAGATAATATATTTGAGTCATATCCTTGACGATATAATTCTTTTAAATATACTACTTCTAAAATATTACTATTTATTAAATCACTAAGAACTTGACCAGGTCCAACTGATGGTAATTGATTATAGTCACCTACAATTATTATTTTAGTATGAATACTTAAACCTTTTAATAAATTACTAAATAAATAACTATCAATCATACTAGCTTCATCTATAAGTACAAATTCTACATTACTTTTATTATACTCATTTATTTGAAAAGTATCATTTTCTTTATTCCATTTTAAAAATCTATGAATAGTAGAACCAGGATGTAGGGTTGCTTCACTCATTCTTTTTGCTGCTCTACCTGTTGGTGCAAGTAAGGCAACTTTTTCTATCATATCTCTATTACTATAATTATTAATATTTCTATATAATTCTAAAATAGCCTTTATAATAGTTGTTTTTCCTGTACCAGGACCGCCTGTAATAATTAAAAACTGTTTTAAATATGATTTTTTTATAGCCTCTTTTTGCAATTCATTGTACTTAATCCCAAAATGATCTTCTAATATAGATACTCTTTCGTCGATATCACTGCACCTTTTATCTTTTTCATGTGTTAAAAGTAAGAATCTTTCTGAAATTATCTTTTCTGATTCATACATGTTAAATAAATAATATTTATCATCTTTTCTAATAATTTTTAAATCTATTTCTAAACTCTCTAAACATTTATTATACAAATCTTCTGATATATTAATACCAAGAACTCTAAATATATAACTATAGATTTCTTCTTTATAAAAATAGCTATGTCCATAGGTATTAGATAATTCATTCATTATATATATAATAGATGCTTTAATTCTATTAGAATTATCTTTATCTATATTAGATTTAATAGCAATTAAATCTATCTTTTTAAAAGTCATTTCGTAAATATCATCTATTAATGCATAAATATTGTTATCAATAACTTCTAATGTATTAGCTTTATATTTATTATATATAATCATACTATCTTTAGTAGAAAAACCTAATTTAGATAAATAAATAATAGTTTCATAGCTAGATTCATATTCAACTAATTTATCATGAAGAGATTTAGCATTTTTTTCTGTAATAGTAGGTATAAGTACTAAATTACTAGGATTATTTAATATGACATTAAAAGTATCTTTACCAAGTGTAGATACTATTTTTTTAGCTTTAGCTTCACCTATTCCTTTAAATAAGCCTGATGACAAAAATTCTACCATAGAATCTTTAGTTTCTGGAATACATCTTTCATAATTATCTACTTGAAATTGTTCTCCATATTTAGGATGCTCTACTAAAGAACCAAATAATCTATATGTATCTATTTCATTTAATTCATGAAAATAACCGGTGAAAGTAATTGTTCTATTAATATATATTTCAGCATCTTCTAAATCAGTATCTATAACTTTAAATATACCAATAATATAACCATTATCAGTGCTAAATATACTTTTTCTAAACTGTCCTTTAATATAACCTTTCATAATATCTCCTATAACTTCTTCTATTAAATTATTTCACCAATACAATATGGATAATCAATATTTATTATTTTAACTTTATAAAATTCATTATGTTTTAATTTATTTGCTATTTTAACATGCAAAAAATTAGAAGTATGACCATAACTATAGCCATCTTTATACTCTTCTACTAATATCTCTACTTCTTTATTAACAAATTTATTAAAGTATTTTATTTCTAATTCTTTACTAATTTCTAATAATTCTCTACTTCTTTTTTTCTTTAGACCATTTTCTATATGATTTGGTAATTCTTCTGCTTTGGTTCCTTTACGTAGTGAAAAAGGAAATACATGAATCTTTGCAAATTCTAATTTTTTACAAGTATCAATTGTTTTCTTAAATAATTCATCCGTTTCACCTGGAAATCCTACAATAACATCTGTAGTAATAGAAATATTAGGTCTTACACGTCTAATTTCAGCAATCTTTTTAAAATAGTAATCTAAATCATATTTTCTATTCATTAATTTTAATATCTCATTGCTTCCTGCTTGTAATGGAATGTGCATATGATCTACAATTATATTATTATCTTTTATTAAGGAAATTACCTCTGAATTTATTTCAGTTATTTCAATAGATGATATTCTAAGTCTTTTAAGATTTTTTATTTTAACTATTTCTTTAAGTAATTCATAAAAATTAGTATTAATATCTACACCATAATTTCCAGTATGAATACCTGTTAAAACAACTTCCTTATAACCATTATTAACAAGGCTATTTATTTCTTTAATAACCCTATCCTTATCTTTACTTCTGCATTTTCCTCTAACATAAGGTATTATGCAGTAACTACAAAAATTTTCACATCCATCTTGAATTTTAACAAATGCTCTTGTTCTTCCCGGAAAATCTGTAATATACATATCCTCAAATTTTGTATACTCATCTTTATATAAGATTCTCATTTCTTCTTTTTTCTTAAAATAATTATCAAGTATACTAACTATTTTAGACTTATCTTTATTACCAATTACTATATCTAAACCGTCAGTTGTATAATCTTTATTAGCTTCGATAAAACATCCCATAGCTACAATGCAGCTATTTGGATTTCTTCTAATAGCGTTTCTAATCATCTTACGACTTTTAATATCAGATGTGTTAGTGACAGAACAGGTATTTATTATATATACATCACAATAGTCATTGAAATCACATATAATATAACCTGCTTTTTTTAATTCATTAATAACATATTCACTTTCATACATATTAACTTTACAGCCTAATGTTAATATTCCTACTTTCATACTATACCTCATCTCTGCCAGTAATTATAACATAAATGAGATTAGATGTAAATTAAAAGAAAAAGTATCTTCTAAAAGATACTTAATCTAATTTTTCTTGTAACTCTTTTAAAGTAACAATAAATTCATTTGTTTTTCTTATTTCTTCATCAAATTTATCATAGTTGGCCGTATTTTCAAGCATCATATCATTAGAAGGATTATTATCTTCTATTCCAAATATTGGTGAAATAATAGGACTACTCTTAAATACAATATCATCTCGATATATTTTATCAGAACTTTCTATATTATTAAAATCATTTAAAACTACTTTTTCTTTATTTTCTATTTCAGAAACAGGTTCGTTTATAATAGAATTACTATTAATTTCTACACCATCTTCTTCATTTTCTATAGTTAACATTTCAGCTTTTATATTTTTCATACGAAGCTCTAAATCTTGTAAACTAATTGGTTCATTACCCTCATCTTCATATTGTGTAATTTCATTTTGATCATATAACTCATTACCTTTTTTAAGAAGTTCCTCTATACTTATAATTGCATTTTCCTCTTGCTCTTCTTCAAATTTAGTAAGTTCAATATTATCAATTTGTTGTTCTTCTTTATTTATTAATTCTTCAGTTGCTTTTTTTAATTCTGCAATAGCTTCTTCTTTATTTGGTTCTATATCAGTATATTCTAATTTTTCTTCACTTGGAGTATTTTTCAATATTTCAACTTCTTTTTTTACAGCAGAGTAAATTTCCTCAATACGATTTTTTTGTTCATACTCTTCAATAGGAATTACTAAAGGTGTTTCTTCAACCATTTTATTTTGTACACCAGAATTCAAAATTTCTACTTCTTCTTTATTATCAATATTTTCCTCAATCTCAGGTACAATATTATTTTTTTCTTCAACACAAGTATTTTCTTCTATTTTAGAAATATTAGGTACCTCCAAAATATTGTTTTTAGCTGTAAATACATCTACTTTATTTGCTTCTTCTAAATTTTCCATTTCTTTTGACACATCCTCTACTAAATTATTAAGTTCTTTAGTATTATGTCTTCTCTTTCTAATATAATACGTTTTCTCAAAGATAAATACTATTAATCCAAGGAAACATCCAATTGCTGCTATAATTCCTACTATAATCATTTCACTAGATGTTAAAAATTCCATAAATTCGTCCATAATGTCACCTCTACTTTTTAAGTTTATCACAATATCTATATTATAAAAATATTTTTTACATAATAATACATCTTATTGACAAATGTTTACAATAAATATTTTTACAGATATTTACATATATCTTTTTTAGAATTATCTATTTCCATAATAACACAATTTTCTACTTTTTAGTATATTTTTTTTAAATTTTTCATATTTTTTTAATATGAAAGAGAAATTTATACTATCAACAATAATATTATTAATAGGAGGATTTTTAACTAAAATCCTTGGTATGATTATAAAAATTGTCATGACAAAGCTTATGGGAACAGAAGGTATTGGATTGTATATGATGATACTACCTACTTTTTCTCTTTTTATTTCTTTAGCTCAATTTGGTTTTCCAATTGCAATATCTAAATTAGTAGCTGAAGATAATAAAAATAACAAAAAATTATTTTTTTCTGTTATTCCAATATCTATTATAATAAATGTTCTATTAATCATAATTATAATTTTTTTAGCACCTTTTCTTTCTACAAATTTATTGCATGATAAAAGATGCACTTTGGGAATTTTAGCAATAGCTTTAGTAATACCACTTACTACTCTATCAAGTATATGCAGAAGTTATTTTTTTGGCAAAGAAAAAATGCTTCCTCATATTACTAGTAATTTAACAGAAGATATAATACGCTTAATTTTAATTATTATTGGAGTTCCATTTATTATTAATAAAGGATTAGAATATGCCGTATGTTATGTAATACTTACAAATATTGTAAGTGAATTATCATCAATATTAATATTATTTTTCTTCCTACCAAAAAAGGTACAAATAACAAAAAATGATATTAGACCAAGTAAAATATACATAAAAGATTCTCTAGATATAGCAGTACCAAATACAACAGCTAGATTAATAGGATCTATTGGTTATTTCTTAGAACCAATAATTTTAACTAGTTCCTTAATTGCAGTAGGTTATAGTAATACTTATATTGTTAATGAATATGGTATAATTACTGGATATGTTATGCCAATACTTTTATTACCATCATTTTTTACATTGGCAATATCACAGGCATTACTTCCAATAGTAACCAAATTATATGCAAATAAAAAATATACTGAAACAAAACGTAAAATAAAGCAAAGTATAGTAATGTCCTGTATAATTGGAATACCTGTAACTATATTGTTAATAATTACTCCTGAAACATTTTTACAATTAATTTATAACACAACAAAAGGAGCTAATTATTTGAGATTTTTAGCTCCTTTTTGCCTATTTCAATATATTCAAGCACCTTTATCATTTAGCTTAGATGCGATAGGAAGAAGTATTGATAATATGAAAGCAACACTACTTGGTACAATTATTAGATCAGTATTACTTTTAATATTATCTTACTTTAAAATAGGTATATGGTCACTTATAATATCAACATCTATAAATATACTTGTCGTAACATTTTATAATATTAAACAAATTAAGAGATGTCTATAATATTTTTATATACTATGAGCAAGTTTCCCTTGTTCCTGAATCGCAATTTCCAACAGTATCACATATAGTATATGATAAATTTAAAGGAGTAGTCGACCAACCGATATGTTCAGTATGTGCACCACTTCTAGAAACATTTTCACTTCCTCCATTCCAAGAAAAGCTACCACTACTATAACCTGATAGTCCATGGTCACTTACATCAAAAGTACAACAATATGTACCAGGATGACCGTTACAATTACTACCATTATTATTAGTTCTGTTAAAGTTAGATATTGTTGGGGCACTATTATCTATATACATTACTACATAATCAGAGTCACTACAATTTGGATTATTTGTATTTGATTCTATCTTATATTTTCTTCTTTCTCCATCACGTTCAGCAGTAAATGAATCAGTATATTCTTCATAGCTACCACTAGAACCAGAGATTGACATTATATAACTATCAGCTGTTCCCCAACCACCATATATTTTAGCGCCAGCAGGTCCAACACTACCCTTTAGTTTCAATTCAAAGCTTCCTTTTTGTCTTACACTATACCAATCTGATGCTTTATTACCAGATACATAAATTGTTGGACATGATTTATCTATTTTTACTTTTTGATTTGAAGAACATTCTGATGATCTTCCGGACAAATCGTAAAATGTTCCCCCTTTATCTCTACCTTGTGCACCTGCATCATCTATATTCATTCCAGATTTATATTCATGACTAAAACTACTTACTTTACAACCACTTGTATTATCTTTACATGTTGCAGTTATTGTTTTTGATTTATATGTCCAACTGCTACTTCCACCTGTTACAGTACAAACTGGATCTGTTTTGTCAACATATAATTTTTTTGTATTGCATCTATTTCGATTTCCGGCATTATCCTGTACATATCCATACCATATTTGTCCTTTCGTTTCTCCTTGAGTATAATCACAATTTGGATGATTTTGACAATTAGTATACGTCGTTACGCTATTTGCTGAAATTCCATTTGTACTCATATCATAGTTTTTTACTCCACTTTCAGTTTCTTTATTAGAAGAATCATATGTATTTAAATGTAATCCTACATCTGCCCAATACCATCCTGTTGACTGGTAATTTCCTCCAGATAAATCTATGCTACACGTTGGATCTGTATTATCATAATATATTGGATTACTTAATCTACAATCTCCTAGATTTCCTGCCTTATCTTGTAAA
>CANRQD010000065.1 GCA_947632685.1 uncultured Bacilli bacterium
GGCGCCCCTGCTAAGGGTGTAGGTCGGGCAACCGGCGCGAGAGTTCAAATCTCTCCTGCTCCGCCATTAAAAAATTAATCGTTTTTTAACGATTTTTTTTGTTTAAAAATTACTTTTATTAATAGGACTTTTTTCTTCTTTAACCTTTTAATATTAATATGTTTATGATATACTATCATTAGATAGGAGAGATAGGCTATGCATAAATACTTAAAAAAATTTTTTTTAGATTGTGCTGATATAAATAAGTATTATGATAACCTAGTTAGTAAGACCAAATTATTTAAATATGTCGGTATAACTAATGAATGGTTAATTGATAATTATTATTTAATAGTTGAAAATAAAAAAAATATTTATGAAAATAGAAAAGGTATTAGTAAAAAGCTTTCTAAATGTAATAGTATTTATGCAGTAGTTAAAAATATAGTAGAAGAATCAGAATATAATATTAATTATAGAAATTTTATAAAGGATATAAACACATATCAAAAAAAGCAAAATATATATTTTTCATATAAAGAGATTTCATCAATACCTGAAATATTATTATTAATATATGTATCTAAATTAAATGAGATATGTAAAGAATCATATAAAGAACTATGTGCTAAAGAAGAAATAGAAAAAATAGTAAATAATTTAGATTCAACTGCTAATATTAATGTTTTTAATAATATAGATATTGTACATGATAGTAATTATATATTTGAAATTAATAATCAATTAAAAAAGTTAGGTGTGGGAACTAACTTATTATTTAGAGAATACAATATATTATTAGAAAGAAATAATATTAGTATAAGAGAAATATTAAATGATGAATATAAAAAAAGAGCTAATACTAATATACTAATTTCTAATATATTTAATAATATTAAAGAATTTGTTGACTATGATATAGAAGATTTATATGAATCAATTAGTATGTGTGAAAAACTTCTTATGAAAGATAAAGTATACTATAATATGACTTCTGAAACAAAGATTTTATATAGAGAAAAAATTACTAAGCTTGCAAATAAAAAGAATATTAGTGAAGATAAATATGTTGAAACATTATTAAATAATATTGATTTATCATGTAATCATATTGGATTTAGTTTATTTAAAAAAAAGAAATATACTGCTAGAATGATAATATATATATTATCGATTTTGGCATGTAGTTTTATAATAACTTACTATATTTCTAAATATTTTATTGCTTCTCAAATTCTTGGCTTTTTAATATTAATTATTCCAGTAAATCAATTGGTTATACAAATAATTAATCAAATACTTAGTTTATTTATTAAAGTTAGACCATTACCTAAAATGGATTATTCTAAAAAAATACCTAACTCAGCAGCTTCAATGATTGTTATACCAACTATTATTGGTAATACTGAAAAAATTAAAAAAATGTTTGATAAATTAGAAGCCTTATATATTGTAAATAAAAGTGACAATCTATATTTTACATTACTTGGGGATATAAAAGAGAGTGATAAAAAAAGTCTTCCTATAGACCAAGAAATTGCAAAATATGGTGTTGAATATGTAGAAAAATTAAATAAAAAATATAAAAAAGAAATCTTTCATTTTGTATATAGAAAAAGAATATGGAATGAATCAGAAAATAAATTTTTAGGTTATGAAAGAAAAAGAGGAGCATTACTTCAGTTTAATAGATTACTACTTGGTAAAATGACTAAAAAGGATGAAGATAAATATTTTAATACTAATACATTACATAATTTTGATAAAAAAATAAAATATGTTATTTCAATTGATACAGATACAGAAATAGTATTAAATTCATTACCAAATTTAATAGGTTGTATGGCACATCCTTTAAATACTCCTGTATTAAATAAAGCTAAAACTAAGGTTATTGCAGGATATTCAATTATGCAACCTAGATTAAATATTGATATAGAGTCAACTAATAAATCATTATATTCACAAGTTTTTGCTGGAATAGGTGGGTTTGATGCATATAGCATATTAGTTCCTAATATAAATCAAGATTTATTTTTTGAAGGCAGTTTTGCAGGAAAAGGTATATATGATTTAGAAATATTTGACCAAATTTTATATAATAAATTTCCAGATAATTTAATATTATCTCATGATTTAATAGAAAGTAATTATTTAAGATGTGGTTACGTTTCTGATGTAGAATTTATTGAAGACTTTCCATCTGAGTTTTTAAATGATACAAAAAGACATCATAGATGGGCTAGAGGAGATACACAAATTCTTGGATATTTATTACCTAAAACAACAACAAAAAATGGTACAAAAGAAAAAAATCCTATAAATATTTTAGGTAAGTGGAAAATATTAGATAATGTTATAAGAATGTTTTTATATCCTTCTTTACTTTTATTAATTATATGTACAATATTCTTTTCAAATCATAAATTATTATTTTTATTATTTTTATATTTAGTTATATCATTTCCAATAATTACATTTTTAAGAAATAAATTTTATTACAAAAGAAATGATAAAACTACAGTATATTATAGAAATTTAACTTTTGGTGGAAAATCTCTTATTATAAGAAGTATTATTGTTTTTGCTACTATACCTTATTATGTGTATTTGTATATGGATGCTTTCTGTAGATCTATATATAGATTATTCATATCACATAAAAATTTGCTTAATTGGACAACTGCTGAAGATGTAGAAAATGATTCTAAAATTAGTTTATATAATTATATTAATAATTTTAAATTTAATATTTTTGTAGGAATTATTTTATTAGTAGTAGGAACTGTATTAAAAAATTATTATGCTTTAGTTATTTCAATTTTCTTTTTATTAGCACCTCTCTATATATATTATGTTAGTAAAAGTTTTGATTATAATAATAAAAAATTAGATTTTAGAAAAAATAAAGATATTTTAGGTATTGCTAGAAGAACATGGAATTATTTTAAAGAAAATCTTACTGAGGAAAATAATTATTTAATACCTGATAATTATCAAGCAAATAGAGATATTAAGATGGATTATAGGACTTCATCTACTGATATTAGTTATTCTTTGACTAGTGTTATATGTGCTTATGAACTTAAATTTATAACTATAAATTCTGCTATAACGTATTTGGATAATATTATTAAAACTATAGATTCATTAGAAAAATGGCATGGTCATTTATATAATTGGTATGATATAAAAACTAAAAAGGTATTAAATCCTAGATTTATATCTACAATAGATTCAGGTAATTTAGTTGCTTCTTTATTTGTAGTTCGTGAGTTTTTGGAAAAGTATAATGAAGATTATTTAGTAAAATTATGTGATAAATTAATATCAAATACTAATTTTAAAAAATTATATACTAAAAAAGATGTATTTAGTATTGGTTATTTGGAAGATGAACATTCATTATCAATTTATAATTATAATAAATTTGCTAGCGAATCTAGACTTACTAGTTTTATAGCAATATGTAAAGGTGATGTATCTAGTAAACATTGGTTTTGTCTTGATAAATCATTAACTACATATAAAAAACATAAGGGATTAATTTCATGGAGTGGTACCGCTTTTGAATATTTTATGCCTCTTTTATACATGAGAAATTATAAAAATACTTTATTAGATGAATCGTATAATTTTGCATATTTTTGTCAAAAAGATTATGCATCATCTGTTTCTAAAAAGTTACCTTGGGGAATAAGTGAATCTGCTTATGATGAATTAGATAATTCTGAGAATTATAAATATAGTAGTTTTTCTGTACCAGCACTTAAAGCTCGTGAAGATAAAAATACTAAAATAGTTATATCACCATATTCATCTTTAATGGTAATGTCACTATATCCAGAAGATGTATATCAAAATATAGAGAGATTAAAACAATTGAATATGTTATCAAAATATGGGTTTTATGATTCTTATGATTATGATACAAAATCTGTTGTAAGATCTTGTTATGCACATCATCAAGGTATGAGTTTAATTGGTATTACTAATTATTTAAAAAATAATATTATTCAAGAATATTTTCATAGTAACGTTAAAATTAAATCATTTGATATTTTATTAAAAGAAAAAGTACAAGTAAAAGCTGATATTGATATGAAAATAGCAAAATATAAAAAATTTAATTATAAAAAAGAAGTTATTCATAATGATATTAGAGTATTTTCATATATTTCTGATATGCCAGAAGTGAGTGTATTATCTAATAGAAAGTATACTTTACTTATGAATGATAGAGGTAATAGTTTTTCTAGATATAGAACTTTACAATTAAATAGATATCGTAAAATAACTGAACAGGATTATGGTATGTTTTTGTATATTAAAGATATTGCAACTAATAAAGTTTGGTCTAATACTTATGCTCCAATTAATGAAAAACCAGATAAGTATGAAGTTGTTTTTGCATCTGATAAAATTAAATATATAAGAACAGATGGTCCGATTACTACTAAAACTGAAATTATTGTAACAGGATTACATAATTCAGAAATTAGAAAATATACCTTTACAAATGATAGTGATGATTTTAAAGTATTAGAATTAACTACATATACTGAACCTATTTTATGTGAAAATACAGATGATGTTGCACATCGAGTATTTAATAATATGTTTTTAGAAAGTATATATGATCCAAAAACTAACTCGCTTATAATGACTAGAAAAAATAGAGAAACAGGTACTAAAACTTATATGATTAATAGGCTACTTATTGAAAATCCGGTTGATAAATATAGTTATGAAACAGATAGATTTAATTTTATAGGAAGAGGAAATACAGTAACTAATCCTATCTCTTTAAATAATGAATTATCAAATAATATAGGTACTTCCTTAGAGCCAGTTATGAGTATTAGAAATAGAATAGAAATTGCACCAAATAGTAAAAAAGATGTGTATTTTATATGTGGATTTGGTAGAAGTTATGAACAAGTTATGGAAATTGTTAATACATATGATAACAAACTATCAATAAAAAAAGCATTTAGATTATCTAACGCTATGAATATTATCCATACAAAAAATATGAATTTAACTGGTGAAGAAATGAGAACTTATAACATAATGTTAAATTACTTATATCAAACAACAAAAATAGCAGTTAATGAAAAAAGAAGAGAGTACTTAAGAAAAAATGCTTTGGCTCAAAATGGATTATGGAAATTTGGTATTAGTGGTGATAGACCAATTATATTAGTAAATATTACAGATATATTAAATATGTCATTTGTATATGATATTTTAAAAGCCTTTGAGTATTTTAAAAATAAATCTATATTTATAGATATAATTATTGTTAATAGTGAAAAAGAAGCTCCTGATATAGTAAAAAAAGAAATTGATAATGAATTATATAGAATTTTTAGTGTAAATAGCTTTAGAAATACACCAGGTGGAGTTACTGTAATAGATAATAATATTCTTACTGAAGAAGATAAATCTCTTTTACATATAGTTCCTAGATTAATGTTTGATGTTAAGAGTCATTATTCATTAAAAGATGAAATAGAATTATTGCAAAAAAATAATAAAATAAATGATTATAAACTACTAGAAACAGAAGATAATTTAAAGATAGTTTATAAAGATAGATTAAAATTTGATAATAGTTATGGTGGCTTTAGTAAAAAAGGATTAGAATATGTTATTAAGAATATTAATACCCCAACTCCATGGAGTAATGTTATTTCTAATGGTAATTTTGGTACGATTATAACTAATAATGGTTGTGGTTATACTTATGCATATAATAGTTATGAATTTAAGATAACATCTTGGACTAATGAAATGGTAATAAATGATAAATCTGAAGGCATTAAGATAAATGGTAAAGTATTTGAACCTACTAAATGTAGACATGGATTTGGTTATTCTATTTTAGAAAGTGAAACTAAAGAATTATATCATTCTTTAACTGAATTTGTAGCTTTAGAGGATAATATTAAAATATACATATTAAAATTAACTAATAAAGACAACGCTAATAAAAAATTGGATATTTCATTTTTTATAAATCCAACTTTTGGTAATTTTGAAGAGAAAACTTCTCGTCATATTTTAACTGAATTTATGGGTGATGATAATTATTTAAAATTGAGAAATGTCTATAGTATTGACTATAGTGATGTTAATGTATTTATGTCTTCATCAGAAAAAATATATGCTGCAACTATTGATAAAATATTAGTTAAGGATATTAATGTATGTGTTGATTTAGATGCAAATAGTGAAAAAGAAATTGTATTTACTTTAGGTTGTAGTAAAGATGAAGATAAAAACTTAAATTTAATAGAAAAATATAATAATTTAAATATGGCTAAAAATGAATTGAAATTAGTTACTAATTCATGGAATGATAAGCTATCAACTATTAAGGTTAAGACTCCAGATGAATCATTTGATTATATGTTGAATGGTTGGTATTTATATCAAACTATATCATCTAGAATTCAAGCTAAAGCAGGATTTTATCAAGTTAGTGGAGCATTTGGATATCGTGATCAATTACAAGATTCAATGAATATTTGCGTTGTTAATAAAGATTATACAAGAAATCAAATTTTAATAAATGCTAAACATCAATTTATAGAAGGTGATGTTCTTCATTGGTGGCATAGTAAGAATCATTTTGGTATTCGTAGTCGTTTTAGAGATGATTATTTATGGTTAGTTTATGCAACAATATACTATTTAGAAATTACAGAAGATAAATCTATTTTAGATGAGGAAGTTCCTTTTGTTGTAGGTGATAATTTATCTGATCATGAAAATGAAAGAGGCGTTATTTTTACATATAGTTCTTATACAAAGCCTTTATTTGAACATTTACTTTTATCTTTAAAATTAGCAATGAGTCATATGGGAAGTCATGGATTACCATTAATGGGTGGCGGTGACTGGAATGATGGTATGAATAAAGTAGGAATTAAAGGAAAAGGTGAAAGTGTTTGGTTAGGATTTTTCTTATATGATATTATAAATAATTTTATAAAAATTTTAGATAAATATTATCCTGATATTAAAAAAGATTCATATATAAGTTTTAATGAAAACTTAAAGAACAATTTAAATAAATATGGTTGGGATAAAAACTATTATTTACGTGCTTACTTTGATAATGGTGATAAATTAGGTAGTTTAGAAAATGATGAATGTAAGATAGATTTAATTTCACAAAGTTTTTCTATTTTAAGTAATGTTATAGAAAAATCAAAAATATCTAGTGTTATTAATTCTGTTGAAAAACGTCTTGTTAATAAAGATTATAAAATTATAAAATTACTTGATCCTCCATTTGAAAAATCTCTAAATACACCTGGATACATTATGAGTTATCCTAAAGGTATTCGTGAAAATGGCGGACAATATACTCATGCAACTGCATGGTATATAATGGCTTTAATTAAAAGTGGTTATAGCAATAGAGCTTATAAATATTATCAAATGATTAATCCAATTAATAGAAGCTTAGATAAAATATCTACTGATATATATAAAGTAGAGCCATATGTAATTGCTGCTGATATCTATTCTAAATTAGGATATGAAGGAAGAGGAGGGAGGACTTGGTATACAGGTTCATCAGGT
>CANRQD010000066.1 GCA_947632685.1 uncultured Bacilli bacterium
TCTTTTTGGCGTGGGATACTTTTCCATTTATAACTTTCTATTAAAAATATATTGACTTTTAATAGTTAGTCACCTATAGTAATTTATGTAGTTATTTAGAAGATGTGCTCTTTAAATATATAGAATTGTTTAGTATAATAGAATAAAAGTTATAAAAAAAGTAGGTGACTAACTATATGGTATTTAATTATGATGGTAAAGATTATGAAGTATTAATTGATAAAAAAACTACTAATAAAAATACATATATAAGAGTAAAAAAAGATATGACTATATATGTCACTACAAATTATTTTACAAGAGATAAAGATATAAAAAAATTATTAGATAACAATTATTCAAGTATTGTAAAAATGATAAAACAACAAGAAATAAAAATAAAAAGTAATGAAGGTTTTAACTATTTAGGTAAAAAATATGATATTATATATGTTGATTATTGTGATATAGAAATAGGTCTAGAAAAAGTATTTATAAATAAAAAGTTAGATATAGATAAATGGTATAAAAAACAAGCTAAAACTATATTTAGAGAAAGACTTGATTATATTTATAATAATTATACAGAAAGTATTCCATATCCTGATTTAAAAATAAGAAAAATGACTACTAGATGGGGAGTATGTAATACAAAACTTAAAACTATAACCCTAAATTTAGAATTAATAAAAAGGGATATAAAATATTTAGATTATGTAATTGTACATGAATTATCACATTTAATAGAAGCTAATCATTCAAGTAAATTTTGGGCATTAGTAGAAAAAAATTATAAAGATTATAAAAAAATAAGAAAAGAAATGAAAGATTTTTAGAGGTATATATGGTAATAACTAGTTTAGATAATAAAGAAATAAAAAGAATATATAAATTAAAACAAAAAAAATATCGTGATACATTAAAAGAATTTATTATTGAAGGAGAGCACTTAGTAGAAGAAGCATATAAGAATAAATTATTAAAAAAAATAATTGTGATGGATGATTATAATAAAGATTTTGATATAGAAAAAATAATAGTAAGCTATGATGTAATGAAAAAATTATCTAATCTTGATACTCCTCCTAAAATAATAGGTATATGTAATTTATTAGAAGAAAAAGAAATAGGTAATAAGGTTTTAGTATTAGATAATATTCAAGATCCTGGTAATTTAGGAACTATTATTAGAAGTTGTGTTGCTTTTAATATTGATACTATTATTATGTCAAATGATACTGTAGATTTATATAATCCTAAAGTAATTAGAAGTACTCAGGGAATGATATTTTATATTAATATAATTAGAAGAGATTTAAAAGAAGAATTAATAAAACTAAAAGCTAAAAATATACCTATTTATACAACTAATGTATCAAATGGAATAGATGTAAAAAATATAGAAAAAAATGATTCTTATATTTTAATAGTTGGCAACGAAGGAAATGGTGTTAAAAATGAAATAGCAGATTTAGCAGATAAATCTATAACAATAAAAACAAATAAAAATGTTGAAAGTTTAAATGTCGGAGTTGCTACTAGTATATTATTATATGAATTAGGGTGATACTATGGAAAAGATATATATAGGAAAAGTAGTTTCAACACATGGTATAAAAGGTGAACTTAGAATACTTAGTAATTTTCAATTTAAAGATAAGGCTTTTAAAGTAGGGACAAATTTATATATTAAAGATGAAATTCATACTATTAAGTCATATAGAAGACATAAAAATTATGATATGATTACTATAGATAATTATAATAATATAAATGATGTTTTATATTTATTAAAAGAAAATGTATATAAAGAAAAAGATGAACTAAATTTATCTAATGGTGAGATTTTAGATAGTGAATTATTAACTTATAAAGTTATTGATAAAAATAAAAAAAGTGGTATAATAAAGGAAATATTTCTAGCCAGTAGTTCTAATAAAATAATTAGAGTATTATTTGATAAAGAAGTATTAATACCTTTATCTTCACCAATGATTAAAAAAATAGATAAGGATAAAAAAATAATAGAAGTAGAATTAATAGATGGGATGATTTAAATGAAAATAGATATACTATCATTGTTTCCAGATATGTTTAGTGGAGTATTTTCTGAATCAATTATTAAACGTGCAATTAATGATAAAAAAGTAGAAATAAATATTCATAATTTTAGAGATTATACAAAAGATCCCCATAATAAAGTTGATGATACACCTTATGGTGGTGGTTGTGGGATGGTCTTAATGCCTCAACCAATATTTGATTGCGTAGAGAAATTAAAAAGTAAAGATTCTAAAGTAATATTATTAACACCAGATGGTATTCCTTATAAGCAAAAAAAAGCTTATGAATTATCACATGAAAAACATTTAATTATTATATGTGGTCATTATGAAGGTTTTGATGAGAGAATAAGAACTCTTGCAGATATAGAAATAAGTATAGGTGATTATATTCTAACAGGTGGAGAAATACCTGCTATGGTATTAGTAGATTCTATTACTAGATTATTACCAGGTGTTATTAATGAACAAAGTCACCTAGAGGATTCATTTAATGATAATTATTTATTAGATTATCCAACTTATACTAAACCAAGAATCTATAATGGTATGGAAGTTCCAGAAGTATTATTATCAGGTGATCATAAAAAGATAGAAGAATATCGAAGAAATGAAAGCATAAAAAAAACGCAAAAGTTAAGACCAGATTTATTAGAAAAGTAGGTGTATTTTATGTATATTATAGAAAATAGAAAAATAAAATATAAACTTGCAGATAAAAGGGCATTAGAAAATATAGAAGGATACCAATTTGGTTCAAATAAAAAAGTACATAAAATTAATGGCTTTGATGTAACAAAACTTATAATATATAATAAAAAGCTTGCAAATCCCATTGTAAAAAAACAAGTAGATAAAAAATATAAAAAATTAGTTTCAATGATTACAGAACTATTAGTAAGTGATGATGATACTGGAAGAAGTCAAATCCAAGCTTTAACTGAAATAGAAAAATTTAGACAACAAATAAAAAATAAATATAGAGAATACTTAACAAAAAAAGATTTAGAAGCTATGTCTAAACAATTAACTATAATTCAGAAAAATGCTAAAAATAAAATTATCGAATTACAAAATGCTATATATGAAGATCAAATGTTAAGAAGTAGATCCTCTAGTAAATAAATGTAAATAAGTTGTAAATTAGACAACTTATTTTTTATTTTTATAGAATATATAGTAATTATGTGATATTTTCTATATAGAATAGGTGTGATTGTATGGAGGAAAAAGTAAAAGTAGTTTATAAAGAAAAAAAATCTACTGGCAAAACAATCTCAATTATAATATTAATTATCTTATTATTATGTTCGCTATCATATATTGGATATAATGAATATCAAAAACTGCTTATAGATAATGACAATAATAAAGAAAAAGTAGTAGATGAAAGAGAATTATATTATAGTGAGGTTGAAACTATAATGAATCAAATAGATTTATATAATTATATATTTAAAGAAGCTTATCCAATTAATGATATTAATAGTATAGATAATCAATTAAAATTGAAATTTGGTATTTATGCTTTACAAGAAGTAGAAAATATTAATAATTATTACAAAATTGAAGATATGGAAGAGATGTATAATAATTATTTTATAGATGGATTTAATGCTATATATGAAGATATAGATTGTATTGCAAAAGATGATGTTTTATATGAATTAAATAGTCAAACAAAAACATATACAGAAAAATCTGGACATGATCATGATAATCCTACTGTAGATATAGATACTTATTTTGTAGAAGGCAATATAGATAATAATAAGTATATTATAGATACACATATTTTATATAGTAACTATTGTAATGGAACATGTAATCCTAATGGAGGGTATTATAAATCATATGATGATGCTGTAAATGGTACTAATCCTGTTACATATAGAAGAAGTGAATATAAAGATATAAAAAATAATCTACCTATTACAACTTATACATTTATTAAGAAAAAAGGTAGATTTAAATTAGAAAGTATTGATATTAATTATTAGGAGTATGTTATGGTAAAGAATGAAAATAAAAAAAATAAAAATAAAGGTTTAATTATTACAAATATAATATTAATAGTAATTATAATAGTATCAGGATTACTTATATATATATCTATAGATGAAGGTATTATTTTATTTAATAAAACTAATGAACTTGATACTAATAAAATAATTAAAAATACAAAAACTAGTGAAGAAAAAACTATTACAGATAGTAATACAATTGTAGAATTAAAAAATAAGGTAAACTATTTAAATGCAACAAAGATTTATATAGATCATATTATACCTAATTTATATAAAGAAGAAAAAATAACTTATATTGATGAAAAAGCTAAATTAAATATCGTTTTAGAGTCTTTAAAAAATGATTATACAAATATTACTATTCCTCAGTCAGAAATAGAAAAAAGTTTAGGTTTATATTATGTTGATAGTGTAGTAAAAGATAATAAACAAATATCTATAGATAAAGTACAAAAAAGATATAATGAATTATTTGGTGGTAGTATTAATAATTTTTATCATATAGAAGGTTGTCCTACATTTTTGTATGACTCAATTAATAACCTTTATTATGAAATTACAAAATGTACTAAAGGAGAAACAATAAATAAAGAATATACATATGATATTAAGTATACTATGGATAATAATTTAGCTTATGTATATGTTAGTGTAGGTACTGCCTTTGAATCAGAAATAAATAATAATAGTAATGAGAAAAAATTAAATATATATAAAGGTTATACTAAAGCAATCTATAAAGAAGAAGTATCAATAAATGATGCTTTAGAGTTTAAGATAGATAAAGATAATTATAAAGAATTCGATATATATAAATATAAATTTTTCAAAGATGATAATAATTATTATTTTGTAAGTGTCGAAAAAATAAAATAGATTCAATATAGACGAATCTATTTTTTATGGTATAATTATACTAGAAGAATAGAGGGATAAAATGAAGACATTAACAAAGGAAGAAATAGTAGATATTAATGATTATTGGAATGCAGCTAATTATTTATCTGTAGGACAATTATATTTACTTGATAATCCATTACTTAGAAGAAAACTTAGTATGAATGATATTAAACCAAATGTAGTGGGTCATTGGGGAACAGCACCAGGACAAAATTTTATATATGTGCATCTAAATAGAATAATAAAAAAATATAATTTAAAAATGATTTATGTATCAGGTCCAGGTCATGGTGGAGAGGCAATGGTTGCTAATAATTATTTGGATGGAACTTATACTAAATTTTATAATGAAATAACAGAAGATATTGAAGGAATGAAAAAATTATTTAAACAATTTTCTTTTCCAGGTGGAATATCTTCACATGTAGCTCCTGAAACACCAGGCAGTATTAATGAAGGTGGAGAATTAGGTTATAGTCTTTCACATGCAGCAGGAGCTGTTCTTGATAATCCTGATTTAATTGCAGCTTGTGTCATAGGTGATGGTGAAGCAGAAACAGGTCCACTTGCTACAAGTTGGCATATTAATAAATTTTTAAATCCTAAAAATGATGGTGTAGTTTTACCAATATTACATAGAAATGGATATAAAATAGCAAGTCCTACTGTATTTGGAAGAATGAGTGAAATGGAATTAGATTATTTCTTTACAGGATGTGGCTATAAAGTATATCATGTATCAGGCTCAGATCCATTTAAAATGCATGAAGCAATGGCTAAGACTTTAGATATGGTCGTTAAAGATATAAAAAAGATTAAAAGTGGAGAAGTAAAAAAAGTAATGTATCCAATGATAGTATTAACGACACCAAAAGGATGGACTGGTCCTAAAAGTATTGAAAAAAAACAAATAGAAGGAAGCTTTAGATCACATCAAGTTCCAATAGCAGTAGATAATTTACATATTGACAATATATCATTACTTGAAAATTGGTTAAAAAGTTATCATCCAGAAAAATTATTTGATGAAAAAGGACGACTAATTAAAAGATTAAAAGATTTAGCGCCATCTCCTTCTAAATGTATGGGTGCAAGTTTATATGCTAATGGGGGATTATTATTAAAAGATTTAGAATTACCAAATTGGGAAGATTATGCAGTAAAACTTCCAGCTCCAGGTGTTATAATTAGGCAAGATACAATAGAATTGGGAAATTATATAAGAGATGTATTTAAATTAAATAATAAAAATAAGAATTTTAGAATTTTTGGTCCAGATGAAGCATTATCTAATAGATTTAATCATGTATTTGAAATAGAAAATAGAACTTGGAATTCTAAAACTTATAAAAATGATGAATTTTTATCATCAACTGGTAGAGTTATGGACTCATTTCTTTCTGAGCATGTATGTGAAGGAATGTTAGAAGGTTATTTATTAACTGGAAGACATGGATTTATTCATAGTTATGAGGCTTTTGCAAGAATAATTGATTCTATGGTATCACAACATGCTAAATGGCTTAAAGTATCTAAAGAAATTCCATGGAGAAAAAGTATTTCATCACTTAACTTTTTACTTGTATCACATGTATTTCAGCAAGATCATAATGGATATACTCATCAAGATCCAGGATTTTTAAATCATTTAGTAACTAAAAAAGCAGATATTGTAAGAATGTATTTACCACCAGATACTAACTGCTTATTATCATGCTTTGATCATTGTATTAGAACTAGAGATTATATAAATGTTATTGTTGCATCAAAGCATCCAAGACCACAATGGCTAACTAAAGCTCAAGCTAAAAAGCATTGTGCTAAAGGAATTGGAATTTGGGAATTTGCTAGTGATGATACAGAAAATCCTGATATAGTAATGGCTTGTTGTGGAGAAACACCAACTTTAGAAACTCTAGCAGCAGTTGATATTTTAAAAACATCTGTAAAAGATATAAAAGTTAGAGTAGTAAATGTTGTAGATTTAATGAAATTACAATCAAATACTCAACATCCTCATGGTATGACTGATGAAGAATATGATAAGATATTTACAAAAGATAAACCAATATTATTTAATTTTCATGGCTATCCTTCATTAATACATCAATTAACATATAAAAGAAATAATAGAAATTTACATGTACATGGTTATAAAGAAGAAGGAACAATTACAACATCATTTGATATAAGAGTTCAAAATGAAATAGATAGATTTCATCTAGTAATATCTGCTTTAAAAGAAATGCCAAGATATAAAAAGAATGCCAATGTTTTAATAGATTGGTGCAATGATATGTTACAAAAACATAGTAAATATATAAAAGAATTTGGTGAAGATATGCCATATATAAAAGATTGGATATGGAATAAAAAATAATATAACTTTAAAGAAGCGATTGAGCTTCTTTTTTTGCATTAGTCAAGAAAAAGTAGACAAAATTTAATGAAAAGAGGGGGGATTAAGGAAATTAATCCTC
>CANRQD010000067.1 GCA_947632685.1 uncultured Bacilli bacterium
TTTTAGAAATTCATCAGATTGAAAATAAAAAATGTCAAGAACTACTTGAAAGTTATAATCATGAACTTTATTAAAAATTTCCTAGATTAGTGAAATATAGGAGGAATAAGGAAAAGAAACACAAAAACTATCTCCAGGAGATATTGTAGTAATACCTGTAAATGTAAAACATTGGCATAGTTCAAACCCCTTTTGCAAACGCACCAGATTGATAGTAAACTCGTGCTTTCGAGTAAAAAACGTACTTGATAAAAGTGTGTTTTTGAGTTATTATGTATTTGTCAAGGAAACTTGCATAAAATAAAAAAGGAATACCTAATTTTGATGAGTTAGGTACTATTCCAAAATTTTAGGTTAGTACCGACTTATATAGTTGATACTATTTTTATTAATATGATTAAAATCACAATAATAAGTATTATGATAGAGTAAAGATATTTCTCTGATTTTCTCATAATGGCACCATAGAGGTTGAAAGCGCACTTTTGCATTTAAGAATATAGGTTCATAACATTTGATGATATGTTTCTTTCATTTTCGGGAGGTGAATAATTACGAAAACACCATAGAACAATTAACTTTTCTATGTGAAATAAAAAACAAACTAATAATAAAAGTAGTAAGGTAAATTTATATATTCAATTTTATCAGGTCATATCATTAAATTTAATCAACCCAATTTAAGTATTACAGAACTCATAGAATTATTGTAATGAATTCTAAAAAAATCTAGTTGTATTATTATACGATAATATTGATAAAATTTATTTACCTAGAGAAAATTAGCAATTAAAATGTGCTAAAAAATAAAACAAATTGAAAAAAATATATATATGTGTTAATCCATGTTCTTATTTTATAAACGTAAAATTTTGTAAAAATATCTTTACTTTTTGTCAAAAAAGTTATATAATATAGGCAGCAACAGGGGTAAAATATTCTTGATGTAACATATAATAATTAAGGAGGATTATTTATGAATAAGTTTATAATTAAAACAATGATAGGTTTTCTATCACTTGGTGCAGTAACTGGTGCAGGTGTTTTAACAAAAAATTACACTAAGCATGATGACCAATTAACTAATATTACTAAAGTTGCTAACAAAAGCTCTAATTTAAAGGAGATAAATCAAGAAATTAAACAAGCAGAAGAAGAATTAAAAGAAGCTAAAGAGGTTAAAGAAAAAGCTGTAAAAGAAGTAAAAAATGCTGAAAAAGCAATTAATAAAGCATCTAAAGAGAAAGAAAAGGCTATACTTGAACTAAAAAATGCAAAAACAACTGAAGAAAAGAAAAATGCACAAGCAAAAATAGATGCTGCAACAACGAAGATAGAGCAAGCTGAGAAAACAAAGAAATCAGCTGAAAAGAAAGTAGAGAAAGCAAGTAAAACAGTAGAACAAAAAGAACAAAATAAACAAAGTGTTGAAGAAAAAGCTGCTGCAGTAAAAGAAAAGGAAAATACACAAAATCAAATGGTTTCAAACAAAAAATCTGAATCTACTAGTTCTAATTCAAATGGAACAAATAATAAAACACAATCTACTACAAAAAATAATACAACAACAAAACAAAAAGAGGAATCAGAAGAACAAGGACCTAAATATGATCTTAGTGATTATCCAGATATATTAAATAAAATAAACGAAGAAACTAAAAGACAAGAAAAAGAAATAGAAGAAGAAGCAAAAAAGAAAACAGTTGAGTTTCACTTTTATAGTACAAATAAAAACCTATTAATTCACTGTACAGAAGACTACTGTGGTGATAGTGGACATATTTGGTTTGTTGAAGTAGAATGTGATTTAAATAAATGCGAAGGATTCACCGATTCTAGAACAGGTACTCAAGTTTCCAATTTAATAATAGGAAGACGTGCTGATATTACTGAGCTTAATATTACTCCACCAGCAGCGAAATATGGGTATAAGTTCGTAGGCTGGGAACTAATATCTTCAAGAAGACTTGTTGAAAATGAAGAAGGTAAAGGTTATCTTTCAGGTAAATATATAGCAACATATGAAAAAATTTAATAATTAGATAGTCTACAAAAAGAAAAAACGGGTATCAAAAAATTGAACGTTAAAAATACCTGTTTTTTCTTTTATTATATAATGTAGTTTGAATGAAATTTATTTCACATCAGATATTTAAGAACCTAAAAAAGAAACTAGAGACCACTCTAGTTTTATTATACTCGTTAGTATATAATATTTATTGAAGGTGATAGCATCAAAATAATCTTCTTTTTATTTCTCATTATTTAATTTTTTTTCAATACGTTTAACTAATCTTATACTTGATTCAACTTCATTTTGCGTACGATTAGTAATATTACTTAATTCTTTAACATTTGAATTTGAAGAAAGACTATATTTTCCTGAATGGATAACCTTACTAATTGTTATTAAAGCTTCATCTTTATTATATCCGTTATTAATTATTTCTCTCACACATTCTCCAACAATTTTTATAGTCTTCTTTGATTCATTTGAAAGTTTAAATGAATCATCAATATCAGTTATTTCTCCTAATGGAAATAATTTGTTTACAAGTTGTTCAAGTCTTAAAGATATAGGCATTTTAATATTTTCCAATGAACTAAATGCATAATTATTTCCTAAAGATATTCCAAATTGTGCCAAAATAGACATCATTGTTTGAACTCTAACATTTATATTTGAAAGACTAAAATCAGGATTTTCGTTATAAAATAATTTATATATTTCTATTAAGGCTTTAGAGTCCATATCCAAATTAACTGGCTTAACATTTTTTAATAAATTAATATGCTTAATTAATTTACTAAATTGTTGATTAATAATATCATAATTTGGATAATCCATAATACTATCTTTATCTAAATCTGAAAAAGATATATTTAATCCTTTCTCCGAAATAAATTCTGCAGTCATTGAATTTTTAATTTTCTCATTTTTATTTTTACAACTAAATAAAACCAAATTCTTATTATTGTATTTTATAATTTCTTGAGAGTCTATATCACTGTATTCAACAACTAGTAGTTTTTCTTCAAATTCTTTTAGTATTGTCCTAATAAATGAAACATTTCTTAACATATTTGCATGAGATTTTGAATTAATAAAATCATCAAGTAATTTATTTATTTTTTCTCCGTTAATATCTGAATTAGATTCAACTCCTTCAAATATAAATGCGAATCTTTCTCCATTTTCATATGTTATATTCTTATTAAAATTAACTTTTTTCATACACATAAAACCCTCCTTAATTACTCATTATTATAGCTTAAATTTAAAAGAACGTAAAGGTTTCACATACGACAACCTAATTAATGCTGATTGATATTTTATATTAAATTGTTAATTTTACGAAAAGCTATAGATTATTACATCATATGTACAATATTTTTAATTTTTAGGTTTGAGTTTTAATATGTCAAAAATTATGCTATAATTTACATGAATTTAAATTGATATATTTATTGATTTAAATTCATGTATGTATATTCACAAGTTATATAGGAATGGTATGAAATTATAATTCAAAGAGTAAATAGTTTTGGTGGTGTTATTATGCAAGAAAGTAAATATTTTTATAATGGTATACCTTTGTCTAAATATTGTAAAGATAATAATATTAATATAAGTACTATACGATCAAGAATATGGAAAAAGAAGCAAAATAGGAAATATAAAAATTATACGGAACAAGAAATTGTAGATATGGTTATAGAAGCTTATGGTAGTGGAAGTATTAAATACATGTATAAAGGTATATCATTAAGACAATATTGCCTAGATAATGGTATTAATCTAGGAACTATTAATTCTAGAATAAATAATTTAAAAAAGCAAAATTCAAAATTAACAAATGATGAATTAGTAATTTTAGCAATGGAAGAATTTGATAATAAAAATTTTAGATTTTTTTATCATGGTATTCCTTTAAAAACATATTGTGAAAGTCATCCTGAAATAAATTACAATACTATTAGAACCTATATCAATAGAGAAAAAAGTAAAAATCCAAAATTATCTGATGAAGAACTGATTGAATAATATTTAAATAAAGAACACAAAGGAATTTATACATATTACTATTTAGGTATACCACTAAAACAATACTGTGATGAGAATAATTTGAATTATAGAAATATAATTACATATATGAGCAGATATAGAAATACTGATAACTTTAAAGGGTTAAGCGATGATGAATTTGTTGAAGCAATTATGAATCAATATCAACCATTTGAACCTAAATATTTATATAAAGGGTTAACACTAAGAGAGTATTGCATTCAAAATGATTTATCATATTATAGTGTAATATCTTTTGTAAAAAGAAAATTAGCAAAAGGTAGTACGAAAAGTATTGATAATTTAATTGACGAAGGTATAAACACAATAAATAGGTATGGAATAATTTATTATTATAAAGGTACACCTTTAAAAGACTACGCAGAACAAAATAACTTAAATGCAAGTTCGATTCGTTGCGCTATTTTAAGAAAGCAAATAAGAAGTGATAAACCATTGCAAGAAATTATTAATGAATGCGTTGAAGCTTATCAAAAATTTTCTATAAAATATTATTATAATGAAATACCACTTATAACATATTGTAATAAAATTGGTTTAAATTATAATACAGTAATAAAAAAATATTTATATGAATACAATAAATATACTGATATAACAATTGATGAAGCAATAAAACAAATAGTAGATTATTATATAGAACATCCTCCAGTAAAAACTAAATATTTTGTTAATAATCAATCATTAGCAAAGTTTTGTGATACAAATGGATACCCTTATTTAGCAATTTACAGAAGAATTAAAACTTTAGAATCTAAAGATGACTCACTAGATAGTAATCAAATTATAGAGACAGCAATAAAAAAATATGAAGATCGATTGCATATAAATAAAATAAATGAAATATTTGATAAATTAAAAAATAATAAAATAAGTAATATTGATGTAATAAAAGATATATGTAATTTTTTAAAAATTAATTTTGAAAATGTAATTGATTTAGTTAGTATGGATTTTTCATATAACCAAGCAATTAATATGATATGGTATTTTTCAGATAGTAAGATTAATGATAACTATAAAGTGATTACTGACAAAGGAATAAAGAAGATTTTTTCTTTAATAGATGATATAAAAAATTCTAATATGGATTTCGAAAAATTTGAATTTTATGATTTAATAGGAATATACAAAAGTGAGTTATATGATTCAAGAAATGAAATCTTATTAAAACAAAAAAAATACATTTGTAAAACAATATTTTCATTATGTAGAAATTATGAAATTAAAGTTAATAATAGTAACTATGAGGATTTTGAAAATGAGGTAAAATATTATCTACTTATGGTAATAAATCACACCAATTTAAATAAACCTGGGCAGATAATTAAGTATATGGATTTAACTGTGAAAGGTTATTTTAGAACCTATTTAAAGAAATATAAGAAACAAAATAATATTTTATCATTAGATGATTATAAATACTCTAATGATAGAGGTACAGTAAAAGGAAAGACAAGACTAGATTATATAGCTGATCCTGTTAATCCATATGAAAAATCAGAAAATATTTCATTTAGTCAAGAAATGATGCAAATATTATCAACTTTATCGTCTGAGAATTTATCATTTATTATGTTAAAATATCAAGAAAATTATGATGACAATGATTTAGCAAATCATTTTAATTTAACGATTAATGAAATTAAGCAAAAAGAAACAGAAATATTATCTTTATTGAAAAATAATCATAATGCAAAATTAATGAGAAAAAAAAGATAATTAAATTGGCATTTTTTGTGATGATTATGAATAAAAATTCTAATTTTTAACATTATCTTAATATAATAAAAAATATATTTCATGCTAAGTCTATTTTATTATATAAAATTAAAATATTTTATGCATACTAAAACTGGAGGTTAGTATGAAAATAAGATTAGGATATGTATCTATAAGTAAAGCATTAAATATTACTCCATCTAGTACAATTACATATACAAACTATAAAAAATGTACTAATAAGATGGAAAAATTAGATTCTATTATAAAATCAAACTTAGAAAATCTAAAAGAAATAATTATATATAATATAAAAAATAATATTCATTTTTATAGACTAACATCTAAATTAATACCATTAGCTACACACAAAGAAATAAATTTTGAGTATATTAATAAATATAAAAAATATTATGATAATATATCAACCTTAATAAACAAATATAATATTAGAGTAGATACTCATCCAGATCAATTTTGTGTTCTAAATAGTACTAATAAAGAGGTAGTAGAAAATTCAATAAAAATTCTTGACTATCATTATAATATTTTAAAAGCTTTAGGTGTTAAAGATATAATAGTAATATTGCATATTGGTAGTAGTGTTTTAGGTAAAAAAAATTCTATTTCAAGATTTATAAATAATTTTAATAAATTACCAAATCATTTAAAAAATATTATAGTATTAGAAAATGATGATAAGGTTTATAATGTAGATGATACAATTTCTCTAGCTAATAAACTTAACATTCCAATGGTATTAGACTATCATCATCATAATTGCAATAAAAGTAGTAATAGTATTGATTATTATTTAAATGATATTATCAAATCATGGGGTAACAAAGTTCCAAAAATTCATTTTTCAAGTCCAAAAAATAATACAAAAAAAGACTTTAGAAGTCATCATGATTATATTGATTCAGATGAATTTATTAAATTTATGAATATAATAAAAAAATATAATGTTGATATGGATATTATGTTAGAAGCAAAAGCAAAGGATGATGCATTATTTAGATTAGTTAGAGAACTTAAATATAAAACCAATTATAAATTTGTAGATGAAACAACATTTTATATATAAATCTATCTTAATAATCCATTAGCAATTAACTAAAACTTATGTTTAAAACTATAATTAAATTGTCCAATAATTTTACAAATTATTATAAATATGATATAAAATATATATGACAATTTAGAAGTGGAGTGTTTTTTATGCGATTAACTAAAAATAATAGCAATCCAATTAATGAAGAAAAAATTATTAACCAAATTAGAGCACTAGGAATAGACATGATAAATGAAGCTAAAAGTGGGCATCCAGGTATTGTTTTAGGAGCAGCACCAATTATTTATACTTTATATGCAAAACATTTAAATATAGATATAGATAATCCTAATTATTATAATAGGGATAGATTTATATTATCATCTGGTCATGGATCAGCCTTATTGTATTCAACATTATTTATGGCAGGATTAGATTTAGAACTTAGTGACTTAAAACAATTTAGACAAATAAATTCAAAAACACCAGGACATCCTGAATTTGGTGTAACACCGGGTGTTGAAATGACTACTGGTCCATTAGGTCAAGGTCTTGCAACA
>CANRQD010000068.1 GCA_947632685.1 uncultured Bacilli bacterium
CCTACCGGATTTGAACCGGTGATCAGGGTGTTGCAGACCCACGCCTTACCACTTGGCTAAAGTCCCATTACAAGTGATATTATAGCAAAATATCACTTATTTAGCAAGTCCTATTTTAATATATGATTACCCTATTTTTCATATACATCAAATATATTTTTATAATTATAAATTAATTCCCTATCTTCAATTAATTTTTTTAGACCAATTTTATCATTATACATATATACAGTATCATTACTTATAAAATATAAATTACCATTTAATGCTTTTAATTCCTTTAAATTATTAAAACTAAATAACAATACTTTATAATCATAGTTTTCTCCTACAATTTTATATACATTACCATTTTCTTGGTAATAATAATTATTTTCAGTATATAATATATTATTACCATATTTATTTATCAATTCATCAGGTATAATATCAGTTATAAAATATTTTTTATTAGCTACTAATTCATTAATATCTATATCAACTAATTTTTTTCCATTATAATATTTAGGCTTATCTAAACTCTCAATAGTTTCTTTAGTAGGATTTATAACATACTGTTTTTTATTTGTAATATCTGTTAAATATACATTTCCTTTATATACCCCATTATAATAAATATTACTAGAAATATCATCTTCTGTCTCTATTTTATCTTGACCTTTTTCTTTTATATTTACTATTGAAAATGAATCATATTTATCATCTGGATTAGCAATTATAAAATGTTCTCCACATACTATTGAGTAATTATTTTCATATAAATCATTATCTAACAAAAATTCTTCTGTTACATTATTATTATTTATTAAATAAACACTTCTGTAATTCCATATTGTAAAATATAAATTAGGATCTATATCATTATAATATGATATATTTTGATAAGTAGTCTTAGCATCATTCATATTTTTATATTCTAAATTAACTTTGTAGTTTAAAGTTTGTAATTTATCAATAAAATTATCAATATCTATATTACCTATTTGTTTTAGATAATTATATGTCATTAATTGATTATTGTAATTACAAACAATACTTTCTATATTATCATTTTTTAATACTGGGGCAATACAATATAGACCATTAGAATTATAACTAACAATATCCTTTAATATCTTACTTTGTCTATTTAAATCACCTTTATAACTATATACAAAATTATTCTTTTGTTTATCAGTAATTAAAAATGAATACATATTTGTATGATTTGATCTTTCATAGTTCTCTTTTATCATATATTCATTATTATCAGTCACAATAGAATAATTATAATCTCTTTTATTAATAAAGAAAGTAATAATTAATTGATATATCAATAAAAAAATTAATAAAGCAACTAAAGTACCAAATACTTTTTTCATATTAAGATTCATTCCTTTCACTTTAGTTCAAGGCACAATAACTATGAAAATTATTTTTCGGGTTATTTTACCTATTATAAATTATATCAAAAAAACAGACTCATTAAAAGTCTGTTTTATTTATTTTTGGTTTATATCCATATTTTTTCTTTTCTTCTAACATAAATGAAGAAATATTTGTTTCAATTTCACTCAATGCATTTTTACTAATATTTGATAATGTTACAAATTCTTTAACAGTATCAATATGTATTTTTCCCCATATTATACCATTTAGCACTTTTAAATCATTAAACATATCAGGAGTTATTGAGTCTAAAAAATAACCAAATACTACCCTTTTTCTTCCTATTAAAATTCTTTGATTAGTAAGTGCTATTACTGCAGTTGATATTATATCAAGTGGATTATTATTTTTTTGTGCAGTAAATACATATAAAACTTTCTCTTCTGGATTTAAATGTTTTTCAATTATAGTAGAATTTTTTCTTAATCTCCATGCTATTGTAGTTGGATATTTATTTTTAAATTCTAAAGCTTTTTCATATACAGTCATAATAATTACTCCATAAAACCATATTTTTTAAAGAATTCTTTATATTCATCTTTTGTAGTTAAGCCTTCTATTTTATCTTTAATTGAGTTATTTCCTACAACCATTAATAAAGGTGTACCATATCCTTGACTAAAATATTCATCAGAACCTATTAATTTAGAAGTATCATCACTACTAAGATCTCCTACATCAACACGATTTATATCAACATTATTTTCATATATAATATTTTCTATTATAGGTATTGCTAATTTACAATAACTGCATGATTCTTTTGATAATAATACTAAAGACAATTCATCGCTTTGATATAACTCAAGGTAATCATCAACACTTATATCATTAGGAGCAGTTCTTTCATCATCACTAACCTCGCCTGATTCTTTAGTTGCTTGTGCTAAAATATCTTCATTTCCTCCTGATGAATCAGAACTTTCTTCTGTTTTATTTGATTTTTCATATTTACTAGAAAAAGAATTTGAACCAAAGAAACATACTAAACAAAATACAACTATTAAAATACAAATTATTATTCCAATTACTAATCTTTTTTGATTAATTTCAATTACTTTTTCTTGCTTAATAGAATCTATTTTTTTATCATCATCTTTTTTGATATTAGCTTTAGGTGGTATAGTCTTTGATGAGGTTACATTTTTTTTCTTTGTTGTTGTAGTTTTATTTTTCTGAGTACTAGTAGACTTAGCTGTTTTAGTACTAGTAGATTTTACTGATTTAGTTTTAGTTTCACTAACACTTGCTTTTGTTCCCTTTGTACTATTCTTTTTTGTCTGTTTACTTTTTTTCTCTTCTGCCATAATAAAATTCCTTTCTTTTTTTCATTATAACATACTTTTTATTTCTTTTCTAATATAACTAAATATTTTATCTAAAATCGTATCTAATAAATTATTATCATCTGTATATTCTTCATCTGACCATATACCTTTTTTAGATTTTTTAGCTTCTTTTTCTTTTAGTTTTAATCTATCTGTATATTTATAATCATCATATAAATAAGCTACTTTAGCATATCCTTTATTAATTAATTTTTCTTGTAATAATTCATCATCTACAAATATCCATGCTAATTTTCTACCATATTTATCTTCTTCTGTAGAATTACTATCATACTCTAATACAATTTTCTTAGCATTTTTTAAACTATCACAGGTATATTTACTAGCTTCTTTTCCGTAGGGTTCTACTTTCTTTTTAGGATGCTTAGTTTCAGGAGTATCTATAGCTAAAAATCTTGTTGAATATTCTTTTCCATTTATTATAAATTTAGCTGTATCTCCATCAACACATTTTGATAATTTTACAACGTCACTTTTAGCAAATACTACTTTAGAAGAAATTAATAATAAGAATATACTTAATATAAATATCTTTTTCATATCATCACCTGATATTATTATACAATAAATATTTATTTTATGTCGAAATAATTATCTAATTTTTTCTATAAATAAAGCATATAGTTTTAAAGGAGGAAATACTATGAAAAAAATAGGAATACCTAAAGCCCTACTTTATTATTACTATAATGATTTATGGAAATACTTTTTTAAATATTTAAATTTAGATGTTATATATAGTGAAACAAGTAACAAAGAAATTATGTCAAATGGTGAAAATTTAGCACAAGATGAAGCCTGTCTTTCTTTAAAATTATATTTAGGTCATGTAAAAAATTTAATTGGCAAATGTGACTATATCCTAATTCCAAGACTTTATTCTGTAAAAAAACATGAAGCTGTTTGTACCAATTTTAATGCTTTATATGATTTAGTAAATAATACTTTTCAAAATATAAATATAATCAATTACAATGTTGACTTAGTAAATAATGAAAATGAATTATTAGGATTTCTTAGTTTAGGTAAAGATTTAGGATTTTCTTATATAAATACTTATAATGCCTATAAATTTGCTAAAGAAAAAAGTCTAGAAAATAGATTATTAAAAGAAAAAAAACAAAAAGAAGCTTTAACTACTAATAATACAAAAATTTTACTAGCGGCACATCCTTATAATTTATATGATAATTTAATTGGTAAACCTATTATAGATTATTTAGAAAAAGAAAATATTACAATTATTTATAGTGATAGAATTAATCATAAAATAATTGACTCTGAATGTGAAAAAATATCAACTGATATACATTGGACTCATAGTAAAGAAGTAATGGCTAGTATAAATTATTATAAAGATAAAGTTGATGGTATTATTATAATTACAGCTTTTCCATGTGGTCCTGATTCTTTAGCTAATGAACTCGCTATTAGAAAAGTTAAAAATATACCTGTACTTAATCTTATTATGGAAGATTTAAATAGTGATATAGGAATTATTACAAGATTAGAAAGCTTTTTAGATATATTAAAACAAAAAAAGGAGGAAACTTATGAAAAAAGTAATTAGTTTTCCTCATTTAGGTAATTATTATATACCAGTTAAATATTTATTAACTAAATTAACTAATTTAGAAGTAAATGAATCACCTCCTATTACAAAAAAAACTTTATCTTTAGGAGAAAAATATTCTCCAAATAATGTATGTATACCATTTAAATATAATTTAGGTAATTTTATAGAAAGTCTTGATAATGGCGCTAATATATTAATTCAAGCAGGTGGTGGTTGTAGATATAGATATTATGCAGAAGTACAAGAAGAAATATTAAGAGATTTAGGATATGATTTTAAGTTTATTAAATTAGTTTCAAGAGATAAAATAAGAATTAAAGAAGCATATAAAATATTTAAAAATATAAATAGTAAACTTTCTTTTTATAAATTTATACATACCTTTATTATTACTGTATTTTTTATATATTATATGGATAAAATAGATGTAATAATTAGAAAAAGAATAGGATTTGAAATAGAAAAAAATAGTTTTATAACTTTAAGAAATAAAATGTATAAAGATTTTTATAACTGTAATAGTTTAATTACTTTAACTATAAAATATTTTAAATATAAGAAAAAGTTTAAAAAATTAAAAATAGATAAGCCTAATAATTGTTTAAAGGTAGGTATTATAGGAGAACTATATACTTCGATGGAACCATTTTCTAGTTATTTTTTAGAAGAAGAACTTGCTAAAATGAATATAGAAATAAAAAGATATACGAATTTATCTTACTTACTTTGGAAAAAGAAATTTATAACTAAACATATGCTTAGAAAAACAAAGAAATATTGTAAATATACTTTAGGTGCTGATGGACTTGATAATGTTTATAGAACATTACAATTATCTAAAAAATATGATGGCATAATTCATACTAAACCATTTGGTTGTACTCCTGAAGTTGGCGCTATACCAATAATTAAGAAAGTTGCTAAAGAAAAAAATATCCCTATAATATTTTTCTCATATGACAGTGAAACCTCTAATGAAGGAATTATAACTAGATTAGAGGCATTCTATGATTTAATAAAATATAGAAAGGAGAATAAATGAAGAAGGCATATTTAGGAGTAGATATAGGATCTATTTCTACTAAGGGTGTTATTATTGATAGTAATAACAATATCTTACTTAGTAAATATATTTGGACTGAAGGAAATCCAATTAAAGCTGTAAAAGAAATAATTAATTATTTTAAAGAAAATATTAGTGATGATATAAAAGTTGTAGGTGTAGGTACAACTGGTTCTGCTAGAAGATTAATTGGCTCTATTTTAAATGCATCTATTATAAAAAATGAAACAACTGCACATGCTATTGGAACATTATCACTTTATCCAGATATTAAAACGATAATTGAAATTGGAGGACAAGATTCAAAGATTATTTTAATAGACAATGGAATAGTAATTGATTATGCTATGAATTCACTATGTGCTGCGGGAACAGGTGCATTCTTATCAAGCCAAGCTAAAAGATTAGGAATAGATGTAAATAATTTTGGTAATATTGCTCTAACCAGTAATAATCCTACCCCTATTGCTGCAAGATGTACAGTATTTGCTGAAAGTGATTTAGTCCATAAAGCTCAAATGGGATATAATAAAAATGATATTATTGCCGGTTTGTGTAGGAGCGTTGCACTAAATTATTTAAACAATGTTGCCAAAGGTAAAACTATAAATACACCCATCATTTTTCAAGGAGGAGTTAGTAAAAATATAGGTGTTGTTAAAGCTTTTGAAGATATTTTAAATACTAATATAATTACAGATAAAAATGGTCATCTAATGGGAGCATTAGGAGTTGCAATACTTTCTAAAAATCAAAAAGAAATTGAATTTAATTTTGATATAGATAACTACGAATATAATACAAGTAGTAAATTCTGCAATAATTGCCCTAATAATTGTGAAGTTATTTTTATTAGTAAAGACAAAGAAATAATAGATCACTGGGGAAATAGATGTCCAAGAGGAGAAAAAATAAATAATTAATAAGACTTATATTACTAAGTCTTGTTTTTATTTTGAAATTTCTACTACTGCTCGAGCTCCATAATAATCTTTAAATGCAACCTCACTCCAACCAAGTATTTTTGATGTCATTACTATAGCAGTTGCTTGTTCCATATTAAGATATGTAGACATTGTAAAATATCCAAAATTACTTTCTACTGTTGTATCATTTTTTGTTCCGCCATTACTTTCAGAATTTGATAAATAATTGCGTATCCAAATTGGACATCGATTATTAGATCCATTACACCCAAAAGAAATAATTTCTTGACCAGTTATCATTCTTGATCTAACACTATTTTTAACCATTTCATAAGACTTATCCTTACAGTCAGCTGTATTTGTATAGTATCCACATTCAGAATATCCTAATGTCGAACTTTCATCACCTATTGAATAATCCAAATAATTTACATTAGTCCAATTATTTGTTTTTTCTTCTAATGCAGATAATATTGTTAATGGTCCTTCTGACCTTTTTCCGTTACTATTCCATGCCGTAGTATATACTATATTTTTTTGACTCTGTAATGTTAGTATTTCTCCATCATCATGCACTACATGAAATCTTATAGTATCACTATCATTTACTTTATATTCTATTATTGTTCCAGGCGGACAACTATCTTTTGCTTTATTATCATAACAACTTGTCATAAAACATTTTTCTTCTTCTCCTGTTACACAATATGTACTAGAATTACTATCTTCATCATATTTATATGCTTTTACTATATTACGATTCGGATTACCATTTGGTATATATTCTTTATATGAATTTATTTTTTTATATAATTCATCTATTGCTCCTTGAACATTATCTGATATTCCGTGACTCGTTCCATTATTATATGATATTTCATCTCCTGATAACACTGTTTGTGCTGCATATACTACTGGTATACTAATTATTAATCCTATTATTACACCTATTACTATTTTATAATGTTTTTTTATTATCTTCTTCATTGACATTTCTCCCTTATTTTTCTTATCTATATCTAAATTCTACCCCCCCCC
>CANRQD010000069.1 GCA_947632685.1 uncultured Bacilli bacterium
CATATAGTAACCTCCATTATTATTGTTATTATTATTTGCTATACCATAACCTAATGCAGTACCAGCTAAGCCTCCTACTAAAAATGGTGCAATAAAGAATCTATCATCACCAGGTGCAATTGGGGTAGGATTCATATAAACATTACTAGGTATATAATTTGAATTGTATGTATCAGTTGAGTTATAAATAGGACTAGTAGAATTTCTATAATTTGAAATAGTACTACTATTAGGAATTTGATAATTTGAATAACACATATTATTAGAACAATATTTATTCATAAAAAAACACTCCTTTATAAGTATATTATGATAAACAACTATAAAGGTTCAAATTTTAGAAAATTTATGTTATAATATGAAACTAATTGGAATATTAAAACAATTGCTAAATTGTATAAAATAAGATAAAATATAATAAAGTTGTGGTGATATAATGGAGCGTTTACAAAAGTTTATTGCAAGTTCAGGTTATACGTCTAGAAGAAAAGCAGAAGAATTAATTAAAAATGGAAAAGTAATAGTAAATGGAGAAATAGTAACAGAATTAGGTACAAAAGTAAATGGTAAAGAAGAGATTATTATTAATGGAGAATTATTAAAAAAAGAAGAAAAAGAGTATTATTTATTAAATAAACCACGTGAAGTTATATCTGCAGTGAGTGATGATAAAAATAGAAAAACTGTAGTTGATTTAATAAATACTGATAAAAGAATATTTCCTATAGGAAGACTTGATTATGATACAACAGGAGTTTTACTTTTAACTAATGATGGAGAATTTGCTAATATTATGATGCATCCAAATGATAAAATAGATAAAGTATATATTGCTAAGGTAAGAGGTATTATTAAAGGTGATGCTATTAATAAATTAAAAAATGGTGTTATAATTGATGGAAAAAAATGTGAAAAATGTCGTGTTAAATTAAGAAAGACAAATATTGCTAATAATACTTCAACTGTAGAGATAGTAATACATGAAGGTAGAAATCATCAAGTTAAAAAAATGTTTGAAGCAGTAGGATTTGAGGTTTTGAAATTAAAAAGAGAAAGAGTAGGTATATTTACTCTTGATAAAATACCTTCAGGCTCATATAGAAAATTAACTCCTAAAGAAATCTCTATTATATATTCTATAAAAAAATAGTATTTACAATCCTATTTTTTTAATTTATAATAAATATTACGTATTTAAGTAATATAAGAAGGAGAAGTATATGAGGGAAATAGAAGATATAAACTTATTAAATGAGGTAAAATACTATAATCATTTATTATATGAAGCAGAATATTATGGAGAAAAAAATAAAGATGATATTTGGAATTTAATTAAGGATAATAAAGAGGTCCTTAATGGTGCTATAAATATAACAAAAAATAAATGGAATGAAGATACATTATATGGAAGAGTAATAGCAGAAGAAATCTTAAATAATTATAATGATGTACCAAGTGATATATATGAAAAGCTTATAAAAATAATTTATTCAAATAAGGATATTGCAAAAACTACTTTAAATTTATCACATCGTGGCTATTCATTTTTACTTTTAACTTTTCATAATCCTAATTTAAAGTTAACAGAAGAACAAAAGAAATTTGCTCAAGAAGAAGCAATAACAAATTATAATGCTCATGGTGTTGCTCCATTTGATATTAGATATCACATTTTAATGAATGATAATTTTAGTATTACTGAAAAAGCAGATTTGATTTATGATTTTTATGAAGATGATAATGTGTATAATTTATATTTAGATATGTGGGAATGGAGTATTATAAATAGTGATAGAGTATCTAAAAACTTAAATGCTAATTTATTAAATGAATATAGTAGAAAAGATTTAGATAATATTTATAATAATAAATCTGAAGCTGATAAAATTTATGAGGAAATAACTATGTGTAAGTTATTTCATGATATGAGACCAAGAAAATGGGAAATTACATTACAAGATAATTTTGTTTATACAAAAAAGTGATTATAGATTAATCACTTTTATTTTTCTTCTATTGCACCTGTAGGACATGATTCAATTGCTTCTTTAGCATTTTCTATATCATCTTCTTTAACCTCATCTACAATACAAGTAGATAATCCTTCATCATTAAGTTCAAATACTTCAGGTGCGATAGCAGTGCAAGCTCCACAACCAATACAAGCATCACTATTAACTTTTACTTTCATTATCATTACTTCCTTTCTAAATCATTATAACTAAAAATATTCTTTACGTAAAGAAAAAATGACATTTATTAAAAAACTTAATTAATTTAATTATATATGTTATTCTTGTATTAAGAAGAATATTATTGAAGGTGATAGTATGAAAAGTAGAATGGACAGATATAGAAATATCGAATCTACAGATCATGAGGTATATAGTCGCTCTAATAAAAATAAAGATTTATATAAAAATATTGGAAATAATACTAGTTATACAAATTTTACAGATGTTAGCAAAATAGATGCATTTTCACTTGATGATGCACGAAGAAATAACAATACTAGAGAAGGATATAAAACTATTAGAGAATATGGAAGTGTAGATACAAGACCTAAATCTCAAAAAGACTTAGATGAATTTAATTATTTATATCAGGATCATGAAAATAGAGTTTATGATATTAATAGTGTTTTAGAAAAAGCAAAAGAAAATAGAAAAAATAAAGATGAATTAGAAGAAAAAAGAAAATTAAAAAATACTAATTATAATATTTTAGCGTCATTAAATAAAGAAGAATTAGAAAGATATAGAAAAGATAAGGCTGAAAGAAATAAACCTGATGATAATGAATTAAGAAATTTAATTGATACTATAACTTCAAAAACTTTAGCAGGAGAAATATCTAAAGAAACAGGAGTAGATTTATTAAGTGATTTAATGGCTACGAATGTTATGGATAGAGTAGATCCTAAAGAATATGATAAAAAAGAAGAAAAACAATCTTATGATAATATGGAATTATCAAATATAGTATTAGATAAAGAAGATATATCTAAAATAGAAAAGGTTAAAAATGAAATGATAAATACAACTGATGATATAATGAAGGACCTAGATAAATCATTTTATACTAAATCAATGGACCTTTCAGATAAAGATTTTGATTTTGACAATGATGAAGATGGTTATGAAGAAAGTAGATTATCACTAGTTCTAAAACTAATATTATTAATAATTTTACTTGCTGTTTTATTTGTAGGGGTTTATTATATAATTCAAAGATTATAATGAATAAAGCTCCTTTTTTTTTATATAATTAACTAGGTGATAACCTTAAAAATATAGATATATTTTTAATAAAAGGAAAGGGATAATTTTATATGAAAAAAAATATATTGTTATTAAGTTTAACTATAATATTTATAACTATAACAATTTTAGTATTAACTAATAAAATAGAATTAATAGATAGTTATGTATATAATTTTATAATTAGTTTTAAAAGTAATAATTTAACTATATTTTTTAAAAATATTACTAAGTTATCTAATGTTAAATTTGTAGTTATTTTGTCATTAATATTATTAGCGTTATTTAGAAATAAAGAAGGAATATACACAGTATTTAATTTAATAGTTATTAGAATAATTAATTGTATTTTTAAAATTATAATAAGAAGAGATAGACCAAGTATTTTAAGATTAATAAAAATAGGAGAATATAGTTATCCTAGTGGCCATGCAATGATATCTATGGGTTTATATGGCTATTTAATATATTTAATTTATAAAAAAGTAAAAAATAAATATATTAAATATTTAGGAATATCTATACTTAGTATTTTGATACTTTTAATAGGAATTAGTAGAATATATTTAGGAGTCCATTATTTCTCAGATGTAGTATCGGGGTATATCTTATCATTAATTTATTTAATATTATTTATAAGACTTAAAGAAAAATATAATATATAAAATTGACCTAAGTATTGGTCTTTTTCTTTACTAAAATGATATTTTGAATTAAAAATATTTAAAACTTTTTCTATTTATGATATATTTATATATGTAGTAAGGATGTGTAATATATGAATTTAAAATTTATAGTAAATGATTATGTATTAATATGGAATTTATTATTTCAGGCATCTATTTCTGAAAGTCTTCATACTTTAAAACAAAAGATATGGATTAATTATAAAAAACAATATAATGATACATTTAAAGATAATATAAAAATATTAAAAGATCCCAAAAATTTTATACCTGATGATGATACTATATATAATATAATTATGGAAAATAAAGGATATGAAAAAATAAAAAAAGATACTGAAAAATTTAGAGTTAAATTATTAGAAAAATGGGATGAAAATAAAAAAACTGCAGTTAAAGAATTAAAAGATATTTTAAGATTTGATATAAAACAATATAATGTTTTAGTAGTTTGTGAAAAATTGGATATAGTTGATAATGAAAAAGTACCTGATGCAAAAGTAAATACTATTGTGTGGGGTAAAAGATTTGATACTAATAATCCATATAATTCTATAATTAATTTAGTTTTTGAAATAGTAAAAAAAGAACTAAAAGATTACCAAGAAAATTATAAAGATATAGTAGACGCTATAATTGAATTAGCTATAATTAATGAATTTGCAACAAGACTTACTGGAATTACACATTATTTAAGTGGTGATAATACATTAAAATATTTAAAAAGACAAATTTATCCATATTGGTTGATGTATTTAGGAGTAGATAAAAGTGAAATGACTAAATATATGACTAGGGATAATATTGATTATGATGTATCAAAATATACTAATGAAGTACAATTAAAAAAATTAAATTTATATGAATTTATAGATTTTTGTATTAGAAATCAAAAACACATTGTAAAAATAGATGAATTAGAAATTATTTAGTAGTATCAGCCGGGGGTGGATATATTTATGGAAGAAAAATTGAAATTATTACTTGATAAAATAGATTTTGATAACAATATGTATGAGTATTTTCAAAATGCAGTATTAAAAAAGATAATTGTTAGTAGTAAAAAATCTTTATGGACTATATTTATTGATAATGATAATTATATCCCAGTGGATGTTATAAAAATTCTAGATTCTAAAATAAAAGAAATTGATAAAAATACTAAAAATTTTAATATAATATATAATATTAAAAATAAGGATAATAATTATTTATTAAACTATTATCCTTATTTGTTAGAATTATTAAAAAAAGACTTAGGTGTTATAGAAATATATCGTGATGCATTAAAATTAGAAGATGATAAATTAATATTAGTAGTATCTAATACAATAGAAGAGGCTAAATTAAATAATTGTATTGATAAAATAAATAAATTTTTTAAAAGATTTTCTTATGAAGATGATATAAATATAGTAATTAGAAAAGAAGAAAGTGTTTTAGAAGAAATAAAAAAAGAATTAGAAGAGAGTACAAATATAGATTTAAGTAAAGAAAATAAAAAACAAGAAGAAAAACCATCTAGTAAGAATTTTTATAAAAAAAGAAAAAATATTAATATTTTAGAAGAAGATCCTATAAAAATAAAAACTATTATAGGTGAAGATGATAATATCTTAGTAGAAGCTTATATATTTGGAGTAGATTATTTTGAATCTAGTAGGACAGATTTTAAAATAATAACATTAAAAATAACTGATTATTCGGATAGTATTTATTGTAAAATATTTGTAAGAGATTTAGAAGAATATAGTAATTTGAAGAAAGAATTTAAAGAAGGTATTTGGGTAAGAATAAAAGGTAAAACTGTAAATGATAAGTATTCAAAAGAATTAGTATTAAATGCTAGAGCTAGTGATATTATTAAGGTAGATAAAAAAATAGAAGAAATTAAAGATAATAGTCCTGTAAAAAGAGTTGAATTACATGCTCATACAAAAATGAGTCAAATGGATGGACTTGCTGATGAAGTTGATTTATTAAAACAAGCTCTTAAATGGGGACATAAAGCAATTGCAATAACAGATCATAATGGTTGCCAAGCTTTTCCACATATTTTTAATTTTGTAACTTCACATAATAAAAACTTAGGAGAAAATGAAGAACCTTTTAAAGCTATTTATGGTACAGAATTAACTTTAATAGATGATTCAGTAAATATTGTATTAAGACCTAATAATAAAAACATGTTAGAGCAAACTTATGTTGTATTTGACTTTGAAACAACAGGATTTAATGCAGGTGGTGCTGATTCTATTATAGAAATAGGAGCAGTAAAAATTTGTAATGGTGAAATTATTGATAAGTATGATGAATTAATTAATCCAGGTAGAAAACTTCCACAAAAAATAATAGATGTTACTAATATTACAGATGAAATGTTAGAAGGAAAAGATAATGAAGAAAATGCTGTAAAAAGATTTGTAGAGTGGTTTAAAGATTTACCAATGGTTGCTCATAATGCTAAATTTGATGTTTCATTTTTAGAGATGGCATATAAAAAATATAATTTAGGTGAATTTAAGAATCCTGTAATTGATACTTTAGAATTATCACGTACTTTAGATAATAATTATGCAAGACATTCATTATCTGCATTGGTTAAAAGATATAATGTTCCATGGGATGAAGAAGCACATCACAGAGGAGATTATGATGCAGAAGGTACTGCTTTAGTATTTCATAAAATGTTAGAAAAACTTGATAATAGACATATAGAAAATATGAATCAATTAGATGATTTAGTATCTCGTGATGAAATTTATAAATATGGACGTAGTTATCATATAAATATTTTAGTAAAAAATAAAACAGGCTTAAAGAACTTATTTAAACTAATATCACTTGCTAATACAAAATATTTATATAAAACTCCAAGAATATTACGTAGTGAAGTTGAAAAAAATAGAGAGGGATTATTAATAGGTAGTGGTTGCTATGAAAGTGAAGTCTTTATAGAAGCTAGAAGTAAAAGTGAAGATGAACTTTCAAATATTATTAGATTTTATGATTATGTTGAAGTACAACCAATAGAATGTTATGATCATTTAAT
>CANRQD010000070.1 GCA_947632685.1 uncultured Bacilli bacterium
CGACGGGGTACTAGCTGGTCAGTTCTACTTCAGTAGGTGCACAGGTGGTGCCAATGGTAACATTTCGTCTCGCCTCGTTCTCGCACCGGCGAAATCAAGTTAATGAATATTAACTTGATTATAATTTCTTTTTCGCTTTGCGCCTGTCCTTCTCGCCTCTTTTTTTGCGAGAAGGACAGTAAATTCTGGCATTTATAAGATACATAGTATCTATATATATAAATGTAGGTTATAAATTGTAAAAACTAACTCTATTTCTCATTTGTCTTTCTTGTTTTACGCTGACAATTCGAACTTTGTTGACTCTACTAACCCTTGGTTCAATCGAGGCGGCAATTACAACAACGGGGTACTAGCTGGTCAGTTCAACTTCAATAGGAACACAGGTGGTGCCAATGGTAACATTTCGTCTCGCCTCGTTCTCGCAGACTAAAATATAAAAGTATCAACTTCGTTACAATATATTAGCAAATGATATTTTATATTAGCTATATAGTTCAAGGACCTTATTGTAATGTTTATTTTAGAAATTTATAACCTATCTAGTAATTAGATAAACATTTAAACAAAATATATTGGCTAGTAACAAAATGGTGAAAGTCAGAATATTTGGCAGTACTTTTTAAAGAGTACTGTTTTATTTTTTAATGAAGGTGGTATTATGAGTAAAATTTATGAAAAATATTTACAATTAAAAAAAGAAAATAATGACAAAATGTATTTATTTAAATCAGGAAAGTTTTATATTTTTATTGGTGATGATTGTAAAAAAATTAATGAATATGTAGTATTAAAAATAGTTCCATTTTGTAAAGAAACTCAAAAATGTGGATTTCCAGAAAATGTATTAGAACAATATCTTAAAGTATTTAAAAATCATAAATTAAATGTTGAAATTGTACGTGATTTTACTTTAAATACAAAAAATAATTTATATGAATATATTGATAAAATTGATTTGGAAAAAATTACTCCATTGGAGGCTTTTGATAAACTTATAAAAATAAAGGAGATTATAAATAATGAAAAAAGAAGTAGAAGATACTAGAATTTATCATAAATATATGGAATTTATTAGTTATGTTGAAATGATTACTGAAAAATATCCAAAGGTTACTAAGACTGCGATTGTTTCTGTTATTAAAAATAATCTTTATGCAGGTATTCAAAATATTCTATGTGCATATAAAGCTTTTGAAAAGAGTGAAAAATTAAAGTATTTAAATAATCTTGATATTAACTTAAAAATGTTAAAAGTATTAGCTAGGGTATCTTATAAAAAGAAATATATATCATTAAAAAATTATGAAGCATGGAGTAGAAAGATTTATAATATAGGAATATCTTTAGGAGGATGGGTTAATTCATGTGTAAAACATTAAAAAATTGTTTTTATGAAAAACTCACTTTTAAAAAATTACTAGAAGCACATGAAAGAGCTAGAGATGGAAAAAGATCTAAAAAAGAGGTAATTATTTTTGAAATGGATTTAGAAACTAACATTACTAAAATGCTAGATGAGATAAAAAATGGAACCTATCAATTTGGTAATTATCGTACTTTTAAGGTCTATGAACCAAAAGAAAGAATTATTAAATCACTTCCCTATAGAGATAGAATAGTACATCAATGGTATGTAGAAGAATTTATAAAACCATATTATTTTAAAAGATTTATAAAAGATACCTATGCTTGTTTAGATGGTAGAGGAACTCATAAAGCAGTTATCAATGTTCAAAGACAAATGAGAAAAATGAAAAAAAGTAGTGGTCGCTATTATGTATTAAAATGTGATATAAAAAAATATTTTTATAGTATTAATAAAAAAATATTATTATCATTATTAAGTAAAAGAATTAAAGATAAAAAATTATTGGAATTTAGTAAAAAAATATTAGATGATGAAGAAGAGATAGGTATACCTATTGGTAATTTTACTAGTCAATATTTTGCTAATATATATTTGAATGAATTAGATCATTATGTTAAAGAGGTTTTACAAATAAAATATTATACTCGATATATGGATGATTTTATTTTATTAGTTAAAACAAAAAAAGAAGCAAGAAATTTAAAAAATGAGATTAGTAATTTTTTAGAAAAACATCTTGCCTTAGAATTAAATGCAAAAAGTAAGTTTTTTCCAAATACTCATGGAATTGATTTTTGTGGATATAGAATTTATGAGACACATATTCTTCTTAGAAAAAGGTTTAAACGAAAAATAAAGAAGCATATAAAACTTTGGGTAAAACTAAAAAATGATAATAAATTTTTTTATAACAAGTTTGTGTTAAGTTATAATTCTTTTAAAGGACATGCTAAACATTGTAATTCTTATTATTTTATGAAAAAAATTGATAAGATTATAGAAAATAAACTATTTTCAGAAGAATAAAAATTTAACGTATAATTATGTATTTACATACATATTTTTTCTATTTATAATTAATATAGAGAATGGAGAAAATGAATAATATGAATAAGATATTTAGTATTAGACAAATTATTGTATCTTTTAGTGCATTTTTAATATTATTGTGGGCTTTTTTTGAAAATAAATTTGTGGTTAAAATTATTATTACTCCATTTTTAATATGCTCTATTGCAATATTTTTTGAAAATTTATTTTTACTTTTCAATAATAAAAAAATATCTAATATTTTTAAATATATTTTTCGTATTAGTTTTTTTGTTTATGTAATTGGATTTTTAATATACGCAACTTATTATGCAATTGTAAATAAAAGTTATTCTCTTCTTATAATAGTTGGTATATTTATACTAGGTGGTATTCCTTTTTTTAAAAAAGCTTTTTTCAATAATAAATAATAAAATATCATTAGTTAATTTAATGATATTTTATTATGATAATATTTAATTATGGTATATTTTTTCTCAAGTATTTTTACACAATCATTTTTTCCTTCAATATGAGGAGAAATTCCTGTTATTTTAGAACATTCTATTCTACGTTTTTGGTATTCTAATAAAGTTTTAAATCTTATATTTTCTTTGTAATTATTTTTAGAAATTGAATTATAAATTTTTTCTAGATCATTAGTTGTATAATTTTTATTTTCTGATAAAAATGAAATTTCTTTTACTAATAAAAATTCTTTAAATTCATTAATGTATTTTTCATATTTTGGAGAACTTGAATAACTACCAAGTAAAATTTCATTTAATATATCATGATATTCATTATTATTCTTTGAGATATTTAAAATATTATTCATATATTCATTTGCATAATTATATTGTCCTCTTAAATCAAGTAAATATTTTCTTTTGTATTTATAATCAGAATTAATGTAATCATATTTATGCCATAATATTTCTCCTATAGGAGCTTCTACTAAATAATTTTTATAATATTCGGGATCACAGGTTACAAAAATTCTAGTTGGTAAATTATCTTCTTTAGTTAGTTTATTTAATAAATATTTTTTTACAAATAGATATAATTCAAAATCTTCACAAACGATATTTAACCATTTTGAGCAATAACAATCTTCAATAGAAGATAAGTTAGAGTTTTCTTTTAATTCGTATTCATCATAACTATTGCAATTTATTTGATCTAAAATATTTTTAGTATCAGTAAAACTTAAAGATTTAGGTATAAAAAACATAAATCTATTTATATTATTGTAATTAAAAGGGGTTGCTTCATAATATCCATCTTCTAATTTTTTATGCATATTTCTTTTGAATACTCTAATTTTAGAAAAATCTATATTTTGTGTTCCTGGTTTTACAACGAAATAGCTAAATTGATCATGATAGTTTCCATCTCTTGATGTTTCATGCTTACTTTCATCTAATATACACCAATAAGGTAGATTAATGATATTTCCCCAACTTGCTGAAAATGTTTTAAAATCAAGTACTGTAGTATCTATATTTTTAAGGGCAGTATTATATTTTTGCTCTATTTCTATAAGTTTTGGAATTTGTTGTAACAAGTTAAATCCAGTTACAAAATCCTTACTTTTATAAAATGGTGTAACTATATCTAAATAGTAATCTTTTCTTGTAAATTCTAATTCTTCTTTAATTGTTTCATCATAAAATATAGGATGATACATTAGCAATGATTTAACATTACTATATTCAGAATTAGGTAATAGGTAGTCATCAATATTAAATATTTCTATGCAAAACCATTTTATCCATTCATCGCTATCTAATGTTTTATATTGGATATTATTATAGTTTTTAGTATCTGTCATTCTAAGCTCTTTCATATAACGCCCAGAATATGTTAACTTTTTTATTAAATTTAAAGTAGTATGTAAATCAAAATTATATAATGATGTTATAAAATCATTTTTATGTGTTTCAAAATAGTGTGATTCTGTAATCCAATCGTCTAAATAATATTGAATATGGCTAAAATTTATTTTATTATTTTGATAATTAGCATATTTTTTAAGATATTTTTTAAATTCCAAACGAGTATTTTCAATAATTTCTTTAAATTCTATTGGAATTTCTTTTTGCTCATCGTCATCTATCGAGAAATTATCATCTGCTAAATATGTTTCAAAAATAACATAACGGAAATAGTCATATAATCTATCATTATCAAGTAGTTTTTTATATTTTTTTTCACTAAGTTCTAAGTGTCTTTTTGCTTTATCATGTTTTCTAATTAAAGCTGATTTTATTCTTGAATCTAAAGCATAATAAAACTTTTCTTCTGTATCATAATCTTGAGGATTAATCCCTAGTATAACTCTTTTTTTATTAATAGCTCTTTCTTTATTTCTTTCTAGCTTATCATAATGATTTTTTTGATTGATTATATCTTGTTTTATTTTCTTTATTTCTTTTGAGATAGTTTCTAATATAATATTTAGTAGTTTGTAGTTGTTTGTATCTTGTATAGAAGGAATTATATTTTTAACAGTATCATCTACTGCTATAATTTCTAAGATATTTTTAAAAGTTATATTTATGTTATCTTTTTCTATATAATTACTTAATTTATTTACTAAAATATTTGCTAAGTCTTGTGTGAAAATAGATAATTTAATTTTATTATTATAATTTATTATTGGTATTTCTTTAATAACTACTTGATTTAATGATTTATTATAAACAAAAGTAAAATTACCTTCATAATTAAATTGATTAATAATAAATTTATTTTCTTCATTTTGAAGTATACTTATAATATCAAAGATTATAAATGTTATATTATCATCTTTTTCTTTATTATAGGTTTTATAGTCTGCTTTTAATATATAATTGTTTTTGAGATATTTATTTAAATAATTTAAATATAAATCTATATTTGAATAAAAAGAGTTTTGTAAGTACATATAATATGCCCCCTAAGTAATATTATTAATATAATACTTATTTATGTAAAAATCAAATATTTATAAAATATAAACTACACATAAATTGTTTACTATAACTTTTATTTTTAATAAAAATATAGTAAAATTTATAAATAGGAGATGACGTGACAATATGGAATACAAAGAAGAACGCATTTCAAGGACTGCAGGTAATGTTTATCAAAAAGCAGATTGGGATACTTGGTTACTCTATCCTAGAGGAAGAAATCCATATACTTTTTGTAACATATTAAATTATATTATTTTTGATGAACCAGAAATATTTGATAAAGATATGATGCAATATGATATTAATAAAATCAAAAAAGAAATTAGAGAACAGATAAGTTTTTGTGAAAGTAATGATTTTAAAAATGTGAAAGTAAAGAAAAAGTAAATGTTTAATGCTATTTATTCTTAAAAATGAAATTTGTGACTTTTATTAATTATCTAATAAAAGTTAATAAAATAACGATTATTGATTATTGTGCTGCTTTATTTTTATAAAATAGAATAAGTTCCAACTTTAATGTTTTTGCATACAAAATTATATAAACTTATGATAACTAGGCATGAAAATAGTATTTTATTAGGTAAAATATATGTCGAAAAATATAAGTATATTTTACAATAGGAAAATATATGTGGAAAAATAGTAATATATTTTACAATAGGAAAATATATCGATCTTTTCTGCTTTTTATTTTCCAAATAAGACATTAGCTGGACAATTATATAGTGAGCTCAAGGAGCTGTTCCCAGAGAATCATGTTTGCTATTTCGTTTCTTATTATAGCGAATACTTAAAACCACTGCTATTTGGACTTATTAGTGCTGTTAAATTCTAAAAAATGAACGAAATAACACTAATAATAACTAAATGAATGAAGTAAATTTGTGGCGGTTATTAGTGTCCATTTGAGTTTTTTAAAAAAATATAATATATAAAGCTGATGATTTAAAAATATAATTTTATGGTAAAATTATATCAGATAAGAAAATTAACCAATTTGTCAGACGCGTCTGGCCAATTTAGAAAGGAGCAATTATGTTAGAAAAAACTAATGAAAAAATGATTAAAGAAATTACAAATTTAGTAAATGAAGTTAGAGATAATTTAGCAAAGGAAATAAATAAGTCTATTACTTATGTATATTGGAATATTGGTAGAATAATAGTATCAAATGAAAATGAATATAATAATCGTTTAGAATATGGTAAAGAAGTTTTAAAAGGTTTATCTAATGAACTTACTAAATATTTAGGAAAAGGTTATTCTGTTTCAAATTTAAAATATATGAGAGTATTTTATAAAGCATATCCTAATTTTGATGAAATAAATGAAAAACTAAGTTGGTCACATTATGTAGAATTAATGATTATTAAAGACAAAGATAAAAGAAACTTTTATGAAAAAGAATGTATTAATTCTAATTGGTCTGTTAGAGAGTTGCAAAGACAATTAGATACATCTTTATTTGAAAGACTTTTACTTTCCGATGGAAATGCGAATAAAGAAAAAATTTTAGAATTATCCAAAGAAGGTCAAATTTTGAGTAAACCTAATGATATTATTAAACAACCTTATGTCTTTGAGTTTTTAGGAATAAAAGAACCTAAA
>CANRQD010000071.1 GCA_947632685.1 uncultured Bacilli bacterium
CGTCTCCCTTATTTTTCTTATCTATATCTAAATTCTACCCCCCCCCGGACACTTTTGTCAATAAATTTTTCACAAAAAAAATGAAGCTTTTGCTTCACAAAATTTTAATTAATTAATTAATTTTTACTGAATTAAATGCTTTAGTAAATATTTCCTTACACTTATTTTTATTTTCCTTATTCATATAGTATGTTTGATCAATTTTTTCAATAACATATGTTTTATCTGTACTATTATTAGAATAATAACTAAAAATTGGACCTTCATCACTGGTAGAAAAATATTCCCAACTTGTATTATTAATCGTTTTCTTTTTTATATTTTTTATAGTAAAACCATTTTCCTCCATTTTAAGTCTTGTATTCTTTATATAGTCATTATCCTTTTTTAATTCTTTTATACAGATACTACCACAAGTTTCTTTATTATAATTTATTTTATAAGCTTTATCACAACTTTTGTCATCAAACTCATTCATTCCAAAAGTAACTGTATATTTTAAATCATCTAATTTAGTAATTTTATTTTTACTTTTATACCAAAAGAATGACACTAGTCCTGCAATAATAATAAATATTAATAAAGCTATACCTGCTTTTTTTGCTCTACTAACTTGAAATGAATAACTAAAAAACTTATTAGCCATATTATCACCTCTATAATTTAATCATCTTTTTTTCCAAATATTTCTAATAATCTTATAAACATATTAATGAAATCTAAATATAATTGAAATGCACCATACACAGCAGCTTTATCTTCATCTAATGAATTAACTAAATATTTAATATTATGCATATCATAAATAACATATCCCATAAATATTAAAATTGATATTATAGCTATACCTAGTTCTATACTACTACTTTTTAAAAATATATTAATAATTGAAATGATTATAATAGCAAGTAATGCAACAAATAGCATATTACCAATTTTTGTAATATCTTTTTTAGTAATATAACCATAAACTGCTAAAAGTCCAAATAGTAATGCGGTTATTAAAAATATTACTATAATTGAGCCCATTTCAAAAGTTAAAAATATTGTAGAAAATGTTATACCTGTGATAATTGAATATATAATATAACACACTTTAGCAGTAGTTGGACTCATCTTAGAAATTCTAAATCCCATTAATAGTGCAACAACTAATTCTATAATAATCATGGGAATAAACCCAATTGATAATACTTTCATTAATAATAATTCATTTAAGGATAGATAATAACCTGATGCAAAGGTTATTAATAATCCTACAAATAACCAACCGAACATTTTAGAATAAACTTTATTTTCCATAATAACTCTCCTTTACCATAAATTTTTATTATATTTTCCTTCTTTAATAAGTTTATTTATAAATTCTTTTAAATTTTTTAAATCTTCATAATATGTGACTCCACACCATTCTGCAGTAGTTTTTATAACTTCAACAGTAGCATATTTTTCTTTTATACTTTGATATAAAACATCAGGTATTAAAAATTCTGCACTATCAAGATTATCTTTATTTTTTTCTATAAACAGTGGGAATAATTTTTCTATATATTCAAATATTGATGAATCAAATAAAAGCATATTCATCGATACAATTTGATTATCATCTACAATAAATGAATCTCCACCACTCAATGGACTTGCCAAAATTTTATTATTAACTCGTTCTACTTTACTTTCAATTAATTTCAATAATTTATCATTTTTTACTTCACAAACGCCTCTTTTTAAAGCACCATATTCAGTCAGTGTATTTTTTATTAAATATCCAACTAAACCATATTCTTTATTATGTTCTTTTTTTAAAAACTCTGCTGCTTTAACATAGGCATCATATCCATAAAAGTCATCTGCATTAATTATGGCAAATGGTTCCTTAACAATATCTTTTACACATAAAATTGCCTGAGCTGTTCCAAGAGGTTTTTTCCTAGTTTTTGGAATAGTACAACCTTTAGGAACATTATCAATCTCCTGAAATGCATATAAAACTTCAATATGTGACTCTATTCTCTTACCAATAGTTTCTTTAAAATCGTTATAATTTTCCTTTTTTATTATAAAAACTACTTTATTAAACCCTGCCTTTTTGGCATCATAAATAGAATAATCTATTATAAATTCTCCATTTGGTCCAATAGGTTCAATTTGTTTTAAACCACCAAATCTACTTCCCATTCCAGCAGCTAAAATTACTAGTGTTATATCTTTCATATAGCCTTATTCCTTTCATTAGAAATTGCTAAATTCTGATCAAGTTTATCAAGTGATTGCATAAAATCTGGTCCTTTACTACTAATACTAGTATTCCACACTATTTTATCATTATATTCACCTGTAATAATTTTCTTTTTTATAGAAGATACATACTGATTAGTATTTTTATCATATACAACAGATAAAGCAGTATCATCATTTATTAATGGTTCAATATTATTAAATGTATATAAGAATACAAGTTCATCTTCCCCTAATTCATCTACATCTTTATAAACATTATCATCTTTTAATGTTAATACACCTATTCTTCTACCTTTATAATCTCGTATAAATAAAGTATAATCTTCTTTTAGAATTTCAAACATAATACACCTCCTATACTTTTGATAATTTTTTATGATTTTTCATTAACTTCCTTATTCCATATGGATGTTTAAATGCAACACTTACTAATGTATTAGAAACTTCAACTACGCGACCTGCACCAAAAGATTCATGATAAACATAATCTCCTATTTCATAGTCAACTTCTTCATCTCTAAACATATCATCAGTATCAATTTTAATTTCTTGTTTTATTTGCTCATCAGATAAGTTACTTTCAATTAGATTACTATCAATTTCACCAATAAATCTACTAACAGGATTTATTTGATCTTTACCAAATAAAGTACGTCGTCTTGTATTAACCAAATGTAATTCACGTTTAGCACGTGTAACTGCAACATAGCATAAACGTCTTTCTTCTTCAAGCTCAGAGTTTTCCATTAATGAATTCATATGTGGAAATATTCCTTCTTCCATTCCTACAACAAATACATTATCAAACTCTAATCCCTTAACAGAATGAATTGTCATTAAGCTAATTCTATTAGCATCATCTTTATATTCTTCTACATCACTTATTAAACTAATTTCTAGTAAGAACTCTTCTAAAGATACTAAACCTTCTCTTTCTTCAAAAGATTTAGTTATAGATTTAAATTCCTCTAAATTTTCAAGTCTAACTTCTGCATCTAATGTTTTTTCATTTTCTAATTCTCTTCTAATACCAGATGCATCCAAAACTTTATCAATTAATTCAGTTAAAGTTAAATCATCCTTTATAGATCTAAGTTTTTCTATTACTTCTTTAAATTCTAATTCTTTACCTTTATCTATTATATCATAAATACTTTCATTTTTTAAATCAGCTTTTGTAGTTAAATTTTCAATTGTTTTTAAACCTATACCTCGTTTAGGAGTATTAATAACTCTAAGTAAGCTTACATTATCCTTTGTATTATGAATAAGTCTTAAATATGCAATTAAATCTTTAATTTCTTTTCTACTATAGAAATAAAAACTACCTACTACTCGATAAGGAAGATTTTCTTTTAACATTTCTTCTTCTAAAATTCGAGATTGAGCATTAGTACGATATAATATTGCAATATCTTGATAATTTATTCCTCTTACAATATATTCTTTTATTTTTCTAATTGTATACTGGGCTTCATCTCTTTCATTATATGCTCTATAATATTTTATTTTTTCACCTTCTGGATTAGAAGTCCATAAGTTCTTATCTTTACGCGTAAGATTATGTTTTATAATACAATTAGCTGCATTAAGTATATTTTTAGTAGAACGATAATTCTGTTCTAGTAAAATAGTTTTAGCATCTTTATAGTCTTTTTCAAAATTTAAGATATTTTTATAGTTAGCCCCTCTAAAACTATAAATACTTTGTGAATCATCTCCAACACAAGTTATATTCCTATATTTTTCACTAATCATCTTAGTTAATATATATTGTGCTTCATTAGTATCTTGATACTCGTCTATTAAAACATATTTAAATCTATCTTGGTATCTACTTAATATATCAGGATTTTCTCTAAATAGTCTAATTGGTAATAAAAGTAAATCATCAAAATCAACTGAATTATTATGACGTAATTTACTTTCATATTTCTCATATACTTTTAAAACAACTTTTTCATATTCACTAACAGCATATTTAGCATAATCATTAGGCATAATCATTTCATTTTTACAACTACTTATCTTATTCCTAATTCCCCTAGGATTATATACTTTAGGATCATAATCTAATTCTTTTAAGATTTTTTTTACCACAGTTAAAGAATCATCACTATCCATAATAACAAAATTACTATCATACCCTAACACACTACAATTTTCTCTTAATAGTTTTAATCCAAAACTATGAAATGTTGATACTTGTAAATTTTTTGATATGTCACCAATAAGTAAATTAATTCTATCTTTCATTTCTTTAGCTGCTTTATTAGTAAATGTTATTGCTAAAATATTATATGGACTTATTCCCATATTTTCTATTAAATATCCAATTTTAGTAGTTAATACTTTAGTTTTACCACTACCTGCTCCTGCTAAAATAAGAAGTGGGCCATTATTATATAAAACAGCTTCTCTTTGTCGATCATTTAAATTATCTATATCCATTATTAAAACCTACTTCCTATATTAATTATAACCTATATTTAAATAATATAAAAGAAAAAAGTGTCATTAGACACTTTATAAGTTTAATAATTCATCTAATACAGTTTTAGGTCTAGTACTATTATAATCATAAGTATACTCTATATTATTAGAATTAATATTATTTTCAATTATAGATTTAGTTTCATTAATAGTTTCTTTATCAGTATTATTATCAATAGTAATAGTTGTATCTTTACCTGTAGTATTATTTTTTAATATATCTATAACTCGTTTATAATCTTCTAGAGTTAACATATTTTCATATTTCTCTATTTCAGAAATATTTTGTACATATTTTGGTTTAGATCTCATATCTTTAACTACTTTTGGTATATCAATTTCTATTATATTAGATGAAAATTTAGATTTACTAATATCTTTATATCTAACTACTTCTTTAACTTTTTTAGGTACTACTGTTTCAACTATATTTTTTGGAAATATAGGAGTAATTACCTCTTTATATTTAACTACTTCTTTAATTTCTTTAGGAGCTACAATTTCTAAAATATTTTTAGGGAGTATAGGGGTATTTATTTCTTTATAATTTATAATTTCTCTTACTCTTTTAGGAATAGCAGTTTCTACTATATTTGAAGGAAGTGAAGGTATTGTAACAGTTTCACTTTCTTTATTCTTTTGAGTTCCTCTAATTATTTTATAAACAATTATAAATATAATCCAAAGCATAAATATAGTACTACTAAGTCCTATTAAAGCAAGGGCATCTTTATTGCTATAAACTGAAGAATTATCAAAAACATCAATTCCACTAGAAGTAACTACATTCATAATTAAAACTAACAAATAAATCATAATTGAATATATTATAGTATTAATTACTTTTAATAATTTATCTTCTTTAAAATTAAATATAGTTTTCCATAATATTATATTAGCAGCTATTATTGCAGCTAAATAAACAGCTAAATTTGGGAAGTATATTATTATAAATAAATTATTCATCATATAGTCAAACATTTTAGAAAATGATGAACCATATTGAATAAATAGAACTATTATTAATGCAATATAAATTAATGCATAAAATATTTTTGTTTGTTTAGCATTTCGTTTACTTGTAGTAAGCATAATAATTGCAAGAAATATTAATATAAATATAGATGCTATACATAATCCTGAAGATGATGAAACATCTACAAGAACTTTTAGTTTATCCAAAAATGATAAATCATTCATCATCTTCGCCCCCTTTTATAAACCTTTTATTCTACTGATTGTAATTCACCAATATAAATTGTTTGAGTAGTTTTATCAAAATTAGTACAAGTAACAAGTGTTAAAGTTGTTCTATTTTGATTTCTATATATTGAAATATTACCAACTTTTGGTGCTTTATATATATTTACAAATTTATATGTATATGTTTTATTGTTAAAAATAACTTTTGCTGTATCTCCCGTAGCCAACTTATATAAGTCATTGAAAAATGAATTCCATGCAGTTCCTGAATGACCTGCTATTATTAAGTTACCTTTTTCTACATTAGGATAATCTGCTTCCTTAACAAGTAACAAGTTTTTATCAACATCATTATATTCTGATTCTTTTGGATAAAATCCTTTATTAAAACCTATTTTATCGATAACTAATGTACCAATATATTGGTTAGGATCAACTATAATATCAGATGCAGTATCACTATCACTTATAATATTTTCCTCTTCTATTCCATTTTCATTAGCTTCTGTAAAGAAGACATTATTCATATAATCATATGCCATTATCTTCTTTGAGTTAATATAATTATATGAAAGAAAGAATCCCCCAATCATTATTATTATAGTACCAATAAAAGCTACTACAGTTGGTGAGATTCTTTTTTTATGTTTTTTATTATCTATGTGCCTTCTTGTTATTTTTGTATACATATGCTATACCTGATGAGATAATAGTGATACCAATTAAATAAAATGGAATTGAACTTGATCCTGTATCAGGAACTTCTACATAACATTCATCATCATCTTTTCCACCATTTTCACAAGTTTTAGGAACATCTTTAATAGTTACTTGATAAGATAGATGATCACTGTCTATTGTAAATGTTTGAGTTTCTTCATTTAAGAAATATCCTTCTGGTGCTTCTTCTTCTTCTACTGTATATGTTCCATTTGAAAGACCTGTTATACTATTTCCGTTTACTGATGATGTAA
>CANRQD010000072.1 GCA_947632685.1 uncultured Bacilli bacterium
CACCGGCACCTCTTCCATCTGGAGTTGCACCTGTTTTTTTACCATACACAACATTTGATGTTATTGTAAGAATTGAAAGTGTATGTTTAGCTCCTTTATATAACTTATGTTTTCTTAGCTTTTCTATAAATAATTTAGCTAAATTAACCCCAATCTCATCAACTCTATCATCATCATTACCATATTTTGGAAAATCTCCCTCTATATCAAAATCAATAGCAATACCCTCTTCATTCCTAATTGGTTTTACTTTAGCATATTTAATTGCAGATAATGAATCAACTGCAACAGAAAATCCTGCTATACCAAAAGCCATAAGTCTATTTACATTAGTATCATGCAAAGCCATTTGTCCTGCTTCATAAGCATATTTATCATGCATATAATGAATAATATTCATTGCATCAACATAAGTTTTAGCAACTTTTTCAAGAACTTTATCATAACTTTTCATTACTTTATCGTAATTCAAAATTTCGTCATCCATTTTATCAATTCCATCTACAATTAAACCACCTTTCATTTCATCAATTCCACCATTAATTGAGTATAAAAGTGATTTAGCTAAATTACATCTAGCTCCAAAAAATTGCATATCACGACCAACTCTCATTGCAGATACACAACAAGCAATTGCGTAATCATCTCCATATAGAGGTCTCATTACATCATCATTTTCATATTGAATAGAATCTGTAAGAATAGATATTTTAGCACAATATTTTTTAAAATTAACTGGCAACTTTTCTGACCATAAAACTGTTAAATTTGGTTCTGGAGATGATGATAAATTAATTAATGTATGTAAATATCTAAATGAATTTTTTGTAACAAGAGGTTTTAAATCATTAGTTAATCCACCAATTGACTCTGTAACCCAAGTTGGATCTCCTGCAAATAAATCATTATATTCAGGAGTACGTAAATGTCTAGCTAAGCGAAGTTTTATAATAAATTGATCAACAATTTCTTGCGCTTCTTCTTCAGTAATTGTTCCTTCTTTTAAATCCCTTTCAATGTAAATATCTAAAAAAGTAGATGTTCTACCTAAACTCATTGCTGCTCCATTATTCTCTTTAATTGCAGCCAAATATCCAAAATATACCCATTGAGTTGCTTCTTTAGCATTTGCTGCTGGCAAAGATATATCAAAACCATAACTTGATGCCATAGCTTTAATTTCACCTAAAGCTTTTATTTGCATACTTACTTCTTCTCTAAGACGAATTATTTCTTCAGTAATTTCTACTTTTTCTAATTCAACTAAATCTTTTTTCTTTTCTTCTACTAGAAAATCAATACCATATAAAGCAATTCTTCTATAGTCTCCTATTATTCTTCCTCTTCCATATGCATCTGGAAGTCCTGTCAATAAACCTACATGTCTTGCTTTTCTAATATCACTTGTATATGCATCAAAAACACCATCATTATGAGTTTTTCGATACATTGTAAATTTTTCTTCTACATCTTTATCCCAAGTGTAACCATATGCTTTTAATGATTCTCTTACCATACGAACTCCACCAAAAGGATTAACTATTCTTTTAAGTGGTGCATCTGTTTGTAATCCAAAAATTACTTCATTATCTTTATCAATATATCCTGGAGCATAATTATTGATTCCAGAAACAGTTTTTGTATCTACATCGAGTATACCTTTTTTTAATTCCTCCTGAATCAATTTTTCACATTTAGACCAAACTTTTTTAGTTTTATCAGTTGGTCCAACTAAAAAATTATCATCACCTTCATATAATGTATAGTTATTTATAATAAAATCAGAAACGTCTACTTTTTCTTTCCAATTTTTTCCTTTAAACTCTCTATAAAAATCCATAAACTACCTTCTTTCTTATGCTTTCTCTAGTAGCTATTATAACAAAAAAGATAGCTTATGAAAACTATTCTTTTATAACTTTACTTTATCTTGTCACTTTAAAACTAATAATAAAAATATTATCTTTGATCAGTTCCTTCACTCTTTTGTACAAGAATAACATCTTCACCTATTTTAGTTATATCTTTCCATAAAACTACCCTATCTTCTTCTCTATTAAAGGAAAAAAATTTTTTATTTGATTCAATTACTAAAGACTCTATATTTCCATCATACCCAACATTAACATCTATTATATTTCCAATATTCTTACCATCAAATACATTTACAATATTCTTACTCTGTAAATCAGAAAGTTTCATAAGACCACCTATTTAAGTATATGAATATCAATAATGTTTTTTTCACAATTAATATAAATTATTTTAATACCTTTTTAAGGGAACTTATGGCAGATTTTTCTATTCTAGATACTTGTGCCTGACTAATAGATAATTCTTCCGCAATTTCCATTTGAGTTTTGCCAATTACAAATCTTTGATCTAAGATATGCTGTTCTCTTTCACTTAAATTATCTATTGCTTCATTTAAAGCTAATTTCACTTCCATATCTTCACTATTTGTTTTTTTATCTTCTATTTGATCACATAAATATATTGTATCGCCTCCATCATTATATATAGCCTCAAACATGCTAATGGGTTCTTTTAATGAGTCTAGAGAATTAACTATATCAAATGTCGTAACACCTAATTCTTTAGCAATATCCTCTATTTGAGGTTCTATACCATATTTTGAAATATATTCCTCTTTATATTTTAATGTTTTATAAGCTATGTCTTTTAATGACCTACTAACTCTTATACTATTATTATCACGGATATATCTTCTAACTTCCCCTAAAATCATTGGAACTGCATAAGTCGAAAATCTAACCTCATGTGAAAGATCAAAATTATCGATTGCCTTTAAAAGACCCACACATCCTACTTGAAATAAATCATCCATATTATCACATTTATTATTAAATCTTTTTAATATTGATAATACCAATTTTAAATTTCCATTAACTAAATCATCTCTAGCAAATAAATCACCATCATGCATTTTTTTAAATAACTCATTCATTTCTTGATTACTTAATACTTTAATATTTGCTGTGTTCACACCACTAATTTCTACTTTGTGGCGTGCCATATAAAAATCTCCTTTCATATCTGTTATGGTAAGATATAAAAAAATATATACAAAAAAGACTATATTTTTATAGTCTTATGCATTTTTATAAAGTTTAACTATTTTATTTTTTTTATACCATCAATATATATTCTTTTTAACTCATTATATTCTTTATTAGATAATTTTTCATTTTCACTTTTATTAGACTCTACTGTAGATACATGCATTTTTTTAATTTCACCATTTTTAATAAATAAAACTGTTGGAAAATATAATCTTTTTATAGATTCATCATTTAAACCTTCATATACCTCAGCTTTATCCCCTAGTAACTTTAATATTTCATAATATTCATCACTACCATTACGTAATGTTAAAATTTCACCATCTGAGCCTAAATATTTTTCATCTCTAGCACCATAATCATTATAATAATATAATTTATCAATACCCATTTCATTTTTAGCATCTAATAAAACTTCTACCGCGCTTCTACACCACGAACATTGTGGATATCCAAAATAAATAATTCCCGTTTTATTTTTCATAAAATCAACTGTTTCTTTTCCACTTAAATATTTAACGCCATTATTTTCTACAATATTAACATTAATATACTTATTACCAGAAAGATCTTTCTTATTATTATATTTTTCATATTCCCTTTTAAAATATTTTTCATCCTTAGTTAATTTATTTTTTGATATTGTTATAGATGATAAAATAGTTGTTATAATTAATAAAAAAACTATAAGATAGATAATTTTATTATTACTTTTTTTATTCTTATTTTTTTTCATAATTAGTCACTTCCGATTACACTTATAATATTTTTTAATAATCTTTCTTTATCAATAACTGATCTTTTTTTAGGTCCTTTTACATTATAATGTTTTCTTAATTTTATATTTTTTGCTTTTATTTCCATTAAATAATCAATACTAGCTTCATCATAAAAATAACCATATTGATTTAGAACATAAGCTTTCTTTGATAAAGCAATAACTGCTATTCCATAGTCTCCAGTTAATACTAAGTCACCACACTGCAACTCATTTTCAATTAATAAATCAACTGCATTATTTGAAACTGAGGTTACAACAACTTTTGCATAACTATCATTAATTACATGTGATGTATCTACATAAATTATAACCCCTTTCAAATATTTTTTGCAAACACTAATTATTTCATTAATATTAGGAAAAGCATCACCATCTATTAAAACTCTCATATCAATAATTTAAATTCACTTGGTATATCTACAGTGAATGTAATTTCTTTCTTTAGCATTGGATAAAATAATTTTAGTTTATTTGCATGTAAATAAAGTCTATTATATTTTTTCTCATCATTACCATATTTTTTATCACCAAGAATAGGATAATTAATATTAGCAAATTGAACTCTTATTTGATTCTTTCTACCGGTTTCGATATTTATTTTTAATAAACTATAATTATCATTTTCTTTTATTACTTCATAATTTGTTATAGCGTCTTTTCCATAATCCTTTTTTGTTACATAAACAAAGTTAGTTTTTGTTTGTGCAAGCTTATTTATTAATTTTCCTTTTTTGTTATCTAATTTACCATTAATTATTGCTGTATATTCTCTTAATTTAACAATATTATTCCAATCTTTTTGAAGCTTATTTTTTGTTTTTTCATCTTTTGCTAATAAAACAATTCCACTAGTATCTTTATCTAATCTATGAACTATAAAAACCTTATTATTTTTATTTTTACTTTTTAAATATTCACTTACATAATGATATAAAGTTTTTTCTTTTTCTTTATTAGTTGAAATAGTTAAAAGTCCACTAGGCTTATTAACAACTATTATATATTGATCTTCATAAATAATATCAAATAATAAATTATTATTACTTTTATTTTTAGTATCAATTAAAATAACCATATCTTTATATATTTTATAATCATATTTAGTAGTTTTAACATTATTTACATAAATTAATCCATGAGTCAAATATGATTTTATCTTCTTTTTAGGAATATCTAAATTATCATATAAATAATTTAATAAAGTATCATCTTTTTTTACCATTAATTTCATAATTAATATTCCTCCCTAAATATATTATAATATAACCATTTTAATTTATCTTGAAAAACATCTGATATTATTTTTAAATTATCATATTTTCCCATTTGACTAATCTTACCATTCTATAAAATCATCTATATATACCTTATATTATAAATACTTTTACACAAACTATCTTTGTTCATAAATCCCTCTACAAAATGTTATTATCTATATGTGTTTTGATTTCTTTTTTATATTCTTCAACTCCAGGTTGATTATATGGATTAACCCCAAATAAATAAGAAGAAAATACTGCAGATAACATAAAAAACATGCTTAACATTCCTATATTTTCTATAGATAATTTATCAAGACTAATTATCATACTTGGTGTATTTCCCTTTTTATGAGCAGTGCATACAGAATTAATAACTATATTATTTAAATCATTTAGTGATGTATTACCAATTACTAAATCATTATTATTTTCAATTTTTATTACAGTTTCAAATATTATATTATTCCCTTCTTGAATAAATTGGCCTAATGAATGTAAATCTCTAGTATTAACGGTTGATACTGGAAAAATTCCTAAATTATTTTTACCTTCACTTTCTCCAAATAACTGTTTTATCCATTCAGTATAATAATATAAATTACCTTGATATACACTAAAGTTTTCTATATATTTTTTCTTTTTAAATAACTCTACACGATTATTTGCATAAAAATATGCTTCATCTATTAAATCTATACCTTTTTTATAACCTTTAATTAAATCCTTTATATTTATATTTGCAACTGCTAAAGGAAGAAGATGAGCAGCAGTTATTAAGCTATATCTTCCTCCAATATCAGCAGGTATTTCAAAAGAGGTATAACCATATTTTGAAACTTCTTCTCTTAATTTACCCTTTTCCTTGTCAGTAGTTATAATAATTCTTGATTTTAATTCTTCTTTACTATATTTCTTTTCTAATTCAGTTTTTATAAGTTTATACATTAAATTTATCTCTAAAGTAGTTCCTGATTTACTTATAACATTTATAGATACATCTTTATCCTTTATGTAATCAATAACTTCTAATAAATAATTAGAATCTAAATTAGTTCCTAAATAAATTAGTTCAGTATCTAATTTCTTAAAGTGCTTCTTAAAAATTTCAGATATAGCAAAGCTTCCCATAAAAGAACCACCTATTCCAATAACAATTAATATATCACTAGTTTTTTTTATATTATTAGAAACATTTATAATTCTATTAATTTCATTATCATCTATCATATTGTTTATGAAACCTGACATTTTATCATTATATAATTTTGAAATAAATTGAGCTTTTTTATTTTCATCAATAACAACATTAGTATCATTATAAGTATTAAAATCAAAATTAATCATTGTCTTTACCTCTTTTTCTATATACTACAATATTATAAGTTGATTTCTTATTATCTAACTTAATTATATTAGGACTTTTATTTTCAACCCCATCTATTATAATTTTATTTTTATTATCAAAAATAACTTTAATATTGTAAGTAGTCTTTAAATATTTATAAGTAATTTCATATTCAGTCCATTTTTTAGGGACATGAGGTTCAATATATAATTTATCACCACGTTTTTTTAAACCTACAATTTCTTCTATACCTACTCTATAAAACCAACCTGATGAACCTGTATACCAAGTCCACCCTC
>CANRQD010000073.1 GCA_947632685.1 uncultured Bacilli bacterium
AAATTAATTTCAAAGTATGCAAATAAAATATGTGTATCATTACCAGATACAGTATCATATTTTGATAAAAATAAAGTTGTATATACAGGAAATCCTAGGAGTGAAGAAATAGTAAATGTATCTCCTGCTAATAAAAAAGATTATGGTTTACAAGAAGATAAAAAACTTGTTATTATTGTAATGGGTTCACTTGGTTCTACAACAATGACTAAAAAAATAAAAGCACTTATTCCAGCATTCAATATAAAAGATTATCAAGTTATTATTGTTGCAGGAAAGGAATATTATGATAGCTATAAAACACTAAATTTACCAAAAAATGTTGCAATAGTACCTTATATAGATAACTTTATTAATTTACTAAAGAAAACAGATTTAATAATTTCACGTGCAGGAGCATCAACAATTGCAGAAATAACTGCAATAGGAATACCATCTATTTTAGTACCATCACCATATGTTACTAATAACCATCAATATAAAAATGCAAAAGAGTTGGAAGAAAAAGGTGCAACTAAATTAATAACAGAAGATGAGTTTTCATATAAAACATTAATACCTGCAATAGATGAAATATTGAATAATAATGAAATATATACAAAAATGAAAAATAATGCTAAAAAATTAGGTATTACTGATTCTGCAACAAGGTTTTATAATGAAATAAAAAAAATTATTAAGGAAGATAAATAATGATAGAATTAATACAAAAAATTAAAAAGGAAAATATAGGTAAAGTTGAAGAAAATATTTCTTTAAAAAAATATACAACATATAAAGTAGGCGGAAAAGCAAAATGTATTGTTTATCCTAAAACAATAGAAAAATTAGTTTTATTAATAAAGTTACTTAACCAATATAATATTGTATATAAAGTTATTGGTAATGGTTCTAATTTATTATTTAGTGATAAAGATTATAACGGAGTATTAATAAAATTAACAGATTTTGATGATTTGGAGATAAATGACAATCGTATAAGAGTTGGAGCTGGTTTTTCATTAATGAAATTATCAAGAATTGCAATGAAAAATTCACTTACAGGTTTAGAATTTGCTGCAGGTATTCCTGGTACTGTTGGAGGAGCAGTATTTATGAATGCGGGTGCTTATAAAAGCGATATGGGTTATATAGTTAGAAGCATAAAAGTATTAACTCCCGATAATAGAATTATTGAATTAGAAAATAAAGAATTAGATTTTCATTATAGAACATCATTTTTAAAAAAACGTCCTAAATATATTTGTTTAGAAGCAGTAATAAAATTAAAGCATGGAAATAGACAAGCAATTGAAGAGTTAATGAAAAATAGGCTTAAAAGACGACTTGATTCTCAACCTTTAAATTATCCTAGTGCAGGTAGCGTATTTAGAAATCCAAAAGATATGTTCTCTGGTGAATTAATTGAAAAATTAGGACTTAAAGGTATGAAACATGGTGGAGCTATGATAAGTGATAAACATGCTAATTTTATAGTTAATCTAGGTAATGCAAAAAGTGAAGATATAATGTATTTAATTAATTATGCAAAAGATAAAGTAAAAGAAGAATATAATGTAGATATGATGGTAGAGCAAGAATTTGTTAATTGGTGATAGAGGATATTATGGCAAAAAAAATAGTAAAAAGAAAAAAATTAAAGATTTTTAGATTACTTCTAGTTTTATTAATACTAGGAGTTGTTTTGTTTGCCATATATTTATATTTAAATACAAATATTAAAAATATTATTATAACAGGAACAACTTATTTAAAAGATGATTATATAATAGAATTGGCTGATATAGATAATTATCCTAGTTTTTATTATACAACCTCTAATAAAATAGAAAAAAAATTAAAAAAAAGTCCATATATAAAAAAAGTAAATGTAAAAAAAAGTATTGGACATATTATAACTATAAATATAGTTGAAAATAGAATTTTATTTGATTATGCTGCAAATAACAAATTAATATTAGAAAATAAAAAAGAAATAGAAAAAAATAATACAATTGATATCCAAAGAATTCCTCGTCTTATGAATTATGTTCCAGATAAAAAGTATAATACGCTTATAAAAGGAATATTAAAAATTGATAAAGATATTCTAGGGAAAATATCAGAAATAACTTATTTGCCAACTGATTATGATAAAGATAGATTTTTATTATATATGGATGATGGTAATAGTGTATATATTACTTTAACAAAATTAAAAATGATAAATTATTATAATAAAGTTTTATCTCAACTTAGTGGCAAAAAAGGAATATTATATTTAGATAGTGGTAATCATTTTAAAATTATGGAGTAGGATATGAATAAAAAAAATCTCATAAAAAATATTATAAAATATATAATTATTTTTATAGTAATATTAGTATTTAACTTAATTATTATGGATATAACTGGTGATGAAACTTGGAATTTTGGGTTTAGTTATAATATAAGTAATGGTCTTATACCATATAAAGATTTTAATCTTGTAATAACCCCATTATTTCCTTTTATAATGTCTATACCGCTTCATATATTTGGAACTAATATCTTAGTATTCGATATTGTATGGGCAATTATAATGACTTTAACGTCATATTTGATTTTTAATCTTATAAAAGAAAAAGGTTGGATAGTATTTTTAAGCTATTTTTTTATATTTCCTATAATATATCCTAATTATAATTTATTTATATATAGTATTTTAATATTTATTATTTGGGTGGAAAAAAATAATAAAAGTGATTACTTAATAGGATTTTTACTAGCACTATCAGTACTTACTAAACAATCAGTTGGTTTATGTTTATTATTACCTAGTTTAATATATTTAAAAACACCTAAAAAAATATTAAAACGATTTATTGGTTTTATAATACCTATTATTATATTTGTAATATATTTATATGTTACAGGTGCCATGAATGATTTTATAGATTTATGTATTTTAGGTTTATTTGATTTTGCAGAATCAAATGGAAATTTTATAAATATATATGTTTTTTTAACTATAATACTTTTAATTATAATTTTAATTTTTATAAAAAAAACTCCTACAAATATTTATAATTACTATGCTTTAGCTTTTTTATCTATTAATATTCCATTATTTGATATATATCATTTTTATATTAGTTTAAGTTTTTTTCTTGTAGTATTATTTTTAAACTATGATATAAAAATACCATTAAATTTAAAACTATTTACTTTTGGAATAATTATTATAATTTCATTTATATATATACAAGATAAATTGCAAACTAAAGTTATATATCCAAATAATATAAATAAGTATGAGTATAGATTTATAAGTTATGATGAAATAATTTTTATAAATAAATTTTTAGATTTTATGGATAAAAATAGCAATAAAAAAATAATTAATTTTACGTCATATTCATATTTTTCTAAAATAGTTACTAACCAGAAAATTAATAAATTAGATTTAATTAATAGAGGTAATTGGGGATATAATGGCAGTAAAAAAATATTAGACGAAATAAAAAAGAATAAAGATGCTATATTTATAATAAATGAAGAATCATTATCACATCCACGTGATCAAATTGATAAAAATGCATTAAAATATATAATATCAAATGGTAAAAAAATAGGTACTATAAATCAAAAAAATATGCATAGCAGTATATATATTTTTGAAAAGTAGGGGATGTAAATGATAAAATTTATAAAAAATAATTATATATATTTTATTGCTTTTATTATAATCTTTATACTTATCTATTTTATAGGAAGTTGTAATAATTTTGGAGATCCATTTTGTTGTTATGCTTTTAGTCATGCAATAGTAAGAGGAGAAATTCCATATTTAGATTTTAATATGATTATAACGCCATTATATGCTTTCTTTTCTGCTATTGGATTATTAATCTATGATAATTTTAATGTATTTTTATTAGAACATGTTATATTAGTTACAATTACTTTTATATTATTGCATAAATTATATGGAAATAAGGTATATTTATTATTTTTATTTACAGTATTAACTACAGCAATTAATATAATTGAAACATATAATTATTTATGCTTTTTTATGATGATAGTTATAATATATTTAGAAAAAGAATATCCTAATAAAGACTATTTAATAGGATTTATAATAGGTTTATCAGTTTTATCAAAGCAAACGGTTGGAATATTTTTAGTTATTCCAACAATAATATTTTTTGCAAGTAATAAGAAAAAGATATTAAAAAGATTAGTAGGTTTTATAATACCTATAATTATTTTTTTAATATATCTTCTTATTAATAATTGTTTATATCAATTTATAGATTTATGTATATTAGGATTATTTGACTTTGCATCTTCAAATGGTATAACTGCAGGTAAAGTTAATTATTTAGGTTTATGTATTTCTATAATAGGTATAATAATTAATATTATATTAATAATAAAAGATAAAAAAGAAATAAGTAATTATTATTTGTTTTTTGGTATCATGTTTGCAGTTTCGCTTTTTGATTTTGAACATGTTGGTATGTATCTAAATTGTGTAATTATAATGTTATTAAAGTATATAAAAAATGACTTTAAATTAATAAATAAAGTTTGTATATCATCATCGATTATAATAATTTTATTTTTAAGTTTACAATATAAAATTAATGATACGGTAATGATTACTGACGATAAATATCTAAAATATACATTAATTTTTAAAAGCACATATGATAGAAATGTAAATATAAATAAATATTTTTCTAGTTTTAAGAAACCAATTATTTTAGGATATGATAGTCTTTATTATGATATTATTAGTGATAGTGATATTGATTATTTTTCTGTATTAAATTATGGTAATTTTGGATATGATGGAATAAATAAAATGAAAAAAAGAATAGATGAACTTCATAATCAAATATTTATTGTATCTATTCGTGATTATAAAGATGACTATAAATATTCACAGTTTACTAAAGAATTAACTCAATATGTTATTAATAATTATGAGAAAATAGATTCTAAATATGAGTTTGAGGTTTATTATAAAAAATAAAAACACATAAATTACTTGGTGTTTTTTAATCTTTATAGTATAATATTATTAAGATTGGAGAATGATAGTATGAATGAATATTATACTAGTATTGAATTAGGTACTAATAGTATTAAAATATTAGTTTGTAATAGAATTGGTAATAATTTTAATGTTATTGCAAGTGTAGATTCTCCATCAGAAGGAATAAAAAGAGGAAATGTTATAGATACAAGGCAAGCTATAAATGCAACTAAAAAAGCTATAAAGAAAATTAATGATAAATTAAATATAAAAATAACCAAAATAGTTGCATGTATTCCTACTACTAATTGCAAAATGGATATTTTATTAGGTTCAATAGATTTAGATGGTGAGTCTAAAATAACAGGTGAAGAAATATCAAATGTGATAAATAATGCTGTTAAAGGTAGAATAGATGATAATGATGAACTAATAACAGCAATACCTATAGCCTTTAGAGTAGATGATAGAGATAACATAAGAAATCCTAAAGGAATGATTGGTGAAGAATTGGGTGTTAAAGTATTGATATCAACATCACCAAAAGAAATTGTATATAAAATTTTAGAAGTATTAAAACTTAGTGGTTTAGATGTTATAGATATAGGATACACATCAACTGGTGATTATTATGAGATAAAAAATGATATATATGATAAAGAAGCTGGCGCTATTATTAATATTGGAGAGGATTCTACATGTATTTCAATATTTAATAAAGGTATAATGATAAAAAATAAAATTGTTAATGTAGGTAGTAAATATATTGATAATGATTTAGTATACATATATAAAGTTGATGGTAAGGTAGCTCGAGAATTAAAAGAAAATTTTGTAGTAGCAGGTTCAGAATATGCGGATAGTAATGAAATGTGTGAAATTGTTACTATTGCGGGAGAAAAAAAAGAAATAAATCAGTTAGATATTTCAAAAGTAGTAGAATCTAGATGCTCTCAAATACTTAATTTAGCAAAAAAAGAGATAAAAAACTTAACAAAAAGAGAAATTAGTTATATAATTATAACAGGAGGAGTAAGCGAACTGGCAGGTTTTCAATATTTAGTTGAAGATATTTTAGGTATAAAAGCTAGAGTATGTAATATTTCTACTATTGGTATTAGACATAATAAATATAGTAGCGCTCTTGGAATTATAAAATATATTGATAGTAAGCTTACACTAAGAGATAAAAGTATTAAAATCTTGAAAGAAGAAGATATCAATACTTTAATATCGGTTACAGATAATAATAGTAATAATGGAAATATAATAAATAAAGTATTCGGTCGTTTTTTTGAGAATTAGGAGGATAAGGTATATGATAGGCGGATTAGAAATGGATCAATTAGCAAAAATAAAAGTCATCGGTCTTGGTGGTGGCGGTAATAATGCTGTTAATAGAATGATAGAATCAGGTGTAAAAGGTGTAGAATTTATAGCAGCAAATACTGATTTACAAGTATTAAATAGTTCTAAGGCAGATATAAAAATTCAAATAGGAGTATCATTAACTGATGGATTAGGAGCTGGAGCAAGACCTGATATAGGTAAAGAAGCTGCTATAGAATCAAAAAAGGAAATAGAGGACGCCTTATCAGGTGCAGATATGGTATTTGTAACTTGTGGAATG
>CANRQD010000074.1 GCA_947632685.1 uncultured Bacilli bacterium
TATTGTTATTTCAAATTTATTATAACAAAGGTTCTTCCTTTTTTTGTATCTCCTTCCCCAAATAATTTTACACTATCATATCTTTCTATTAGTTGCATTAATAAGTTATTTGATTTATAATTGAATTAGTAAGAGGAGAATTAGATGGCAAAATTAGGTATGGTAATTATTAATTATAATGATTACAAAACAACTATTTCTTTATTAGATAATATAAAAGATTATAAATCATTAGATTTAATTGTTGTTGTCGATAATAAATCAACTGATAATTCTTTAGAACATTTAAAAAAATATGAAGATAAAAAGATTAAAATTATAGAAACAGAAGAGAATAAAGGTTATGCTGCAGGTCTTAATCTTGGTGCTAAAGAAGTAATAAAAAAATTAAAAAATTGTAATATAATCTTTTCTAATTCTGATGTTATTATTAATAAAGAAGAAGATTTAAAAAAATTAAGTGATGATATAGGTAAGCATTCTATTGCTGTAGTTGGTCCAACTATTGTTGAAAATAGAAGCCTTAATAGAGGTTGGATGTTACCTACTATAAAAGATGAGATAAAGTTTAATTTACCATTTGTAAGCAGAAAATATCGAAAAGAAATATTATATGATGAAGAACATTACAAAGAAGATTTATCTATAGTTGGTGTTGTTTCAGGTTGTTGTTTTTGTGTAAGTGGTAAAGTCTTAAAAGAAATAGATTATTTTGATGAAAATACCTTTTTATATTATGAAGAACAAATTTTATCAAAAAAACTTGAAAGTATAGATATGCAAGTAGCAGTAGATAATAATGTAGTAATTATTCATAATCATTCAGTTACAATTGATAAAAATATAAATAAAATTAATAAATATAAAGAATTAAAGAAAAGTCAAAGATATTTTGTAAAAGAATATTTAGAGGCTACAGAGAAGGAATTAAAATGGTTAGATTTTACTAATAAATTATCATTAGTAATTCTATATATAAGATGTATATTCAAGGGAGGTTTTAAAAAATGAAAGGAATTATTTTAGCAGGAGGGTCTGGTACTAGACTTTATCCATTAACACAAGTTACATCTAAACAATTAATGCCAATATATGATAAACCAATGATATATTATCCATTATCTGTTTTAATGCAAGCAGAAATTAAAGATATTTTAATTATATCTACACCAACTGATTTACCTAGATTTCAAGCATTACTTGGAGATGGATCTAATTTTGGTATAAATTTAAGCTATAAAGAGCAACCATCGCCTGATGGACTTGCTCAAGCATTTATATTAGGTGAAGAATTTATTGGTGATGATAATGTAGCAATGATTTTAGGAGATAATATTTTCTATGGTTCAGGTCTTGCTCATGATTTATTAAAAGCAAAGAAAAATTCAAAAGAGAATAAAGCTACTGTATTTGGTTATCATGTTGATGATCCTGAAAGATTCGGAATTGTAGAATTTGATAAAACAACTGGTAGAGTTTTGAGTGTTGAAGAAAAGCCAGAACACCCAAAGAGTCAATATGCAATTACAGGATTATATTTTTATGATAATAGTGTTATAGAAAAAGCAAAAACACTAAAGCCATCTAGTAGAGGAGAGTTAGAGATAACAGATTTAAATAGATTATTTCTTGAAGAAGATAGACTTGAAGTAATTACTTTAAATACTGGTTATGGTTGGTTCGATACAGGTACATTTGCAAGTTTATCTGAAGCTTCACAATTTGTTGGAATTGTTCAGAAAAATCAAAATGTTACTATATGTTGTCCTGAAGAGATTGGATATAGAAATGGTTGGTTATCTAAGGAAAAACTTTTAGAACGTGCAGAATTGATGCATAAAAATACTTATGGACAACATTTATTAGAAATTAGTAAAGAAGAAATTAATCAACCTAAAGTAAAGGTTAAATATAGTAGGAGGGATTCGTAATGAAAAAGATTGAAACAAATTTGTTGGATTGTTATATATTAGAACCTCAAAGATTTGGTGATGAAAGAGGATTTTTTGAATCAATTACAGAAGAACAATTAAAAGAAGCAGGTTTTGCTAAACAAAAACAAGTTAGTGATTCTAAAAGTGAAAAAGGAGTTTTACGTGGACTTCATTTTCAAAAAAATCCATATTGTCAAGCTAAAGTTGTTAGATGTGTTAGAGGTTCAGTTATTGATGTTGTTGTAGATATGAGGCGTGATTCTAAAACTTATGGACAAGCTACTAAAGTTTTATTAACTCCAGAAAATGGTAGATGTTTATATGTTCCTCGTGGTTTTGCACATGCCTATTTATGTCTAGAAGATAATTCTTTATTTGAATATTTTGTAGATAATAAATATATGCCAAAATATGAAGGTGGAATTTTATGGAATGATCCTGCTCTTCAAATTCCTTGGAAAGATATTTTTAAAGAATATGATATTAAAGAACCAATTTTATCAGAAAAAGATAAAGTACGTGAAACTTTAGAAGAATGTGAAACTGTATTTAATCGTCGAAAAACTAGATATTTAATTACAGGTTATAAAGGTCAACTTGGTTATGATATTGTAAGAGAATTAAAAGAAAGAGGAGAAGGAGATTACCTTGCTTTAGATATAAATGAAATGGATATTACAAATAGAAATGAAGTATTTGAAATTATTAACGATTATAAACCTGATGTAATATTCCATTGTGCAGCTTGGACTGCAGTAGATAAAGCAGAAGATTTAGAAGAAAAAGTAAATGAGATTAATGTATTAGGAACTAAAAATATAACAGATGCATCCATTGAGGTTGGAGCTAAATTAATTTATATGTCAACAGATTATGTATTTGATGGCAAAAAAGATGGTCTATATAAAGAAGATGATAATGTAAATCCAATGAGTGTTTATGGAAGAACAAAATATGAAGGTGAAGAAGAAGTTAGACGTAATCCAAAACATTTCATTACAAGAATTTCTTGGGTATTTGGAATTAATGGTAATAATTTTATTAAAACAATGATAAATTTATCAAAAACTAAAAATTGTCTTGCAGTAGTTGATGATCAAATTGGAAGCCCTACTTATACAGTTGATCTTGCAAGAGTTTTAGTTGAAATGGCTCATACTGATAAATATGGTACATATCATGTAAATAATGATGGGTACTGTTCATGGGCTGAGTTTGCTAAATATATTTTTGAAAGCAATAATTTAGATGTTAAAGTTAATCCTGTAACAACAGAAGAATATATTGAACTTACAGGTGCAAAACAGGCATATCGTCCAAGAAATTCTAAATTAAGTAAAGAAAAATTAAAAGAAGCTGGTTTTGATATGTTACCTTCATGGCAAGATGCCACTGATAGATATTGTAATGAGTTAGTGAAGCATAATCCAGTTTTACGTAAATCAAAAAAGAATTAGTATTAATTCTTTTTTCTGTATGATATACTTTTTTTAGATAAAATAGATAGAAGGTGATAAAAAGTGGAGGCATTGGACAACAAATGTCCAGCATGTGGTGCTAAGATAGAATTTAATCCAAAAAATCAAAAATGGGATTGTGAATATTGTGGTAGTAAGTTTACTTTGGAAGAAATGAAAAAGTATGATAATGCTAGTTCTGATAAAGCAAATGATAATAAATCTCAAGAAAAAAAATTAAGCAATTTAGATATTTATACTTGTAAAAATTGTGGAGCAGAAATTATGGCAGATGATACTACAACAGCTACTTTTTGTGTATATTGTGGAAGTACTACAATATTAAAAGATAAAATAATGGATGGTATAGCGCCAAGTAAAATTATACCTTTTAAAAATGTCAAAGATGATGCAGTAAAGGCATTTAAAAATTTATCAAAAGGTAGAATTTTAATGCCAAAATTATTTAATAACCAGAAAAATATAGAAAAAATTGTAGGAGTATATATTCCATTTTGGGCATATGACTTAAAAGCTTCAGGAACAATTGATTTTAATGTAATTGATACAACAATGTGGAGCGATTATGATTATCGTTATACTAAGACAGATACATATTTATGTAAACGTGATAGTTCAATGGAATTTGATAGAATTTTGGTAGATGGATCATCACGATTTGATGATGATTTAATGGATTCGATAGAACCATATAATTTTAAAGATTTAGTAGATTATAATCACGCTTATTTATCTGGATTTTTGGCAGAAAAATATGATATAGATAGTAATACAGCAATAAAAAGAGCTAATGAAAGAGCTATGAATACGGCTATAGATAAAACTAAAGCTACAGTTAATCATAAAAGTGTAATGGTAGGTAATAATAATTTAAATATTACTAAATTATCTGATTACTATATATTATTACCTGTTTGGATGGTAAATGTTAAATATATGGATAAAAATTATACTTTTGCTATGAATGGACAAACTGGAGAAATAGTTGGTAATATACCACTTAGTATTATGAAAACAGTAATAATATCAATAATATTATTTGTTATTACAACTATTATTTTATTTTTTATACTTAGAGGTGTATTATGAAAAATAGTTTAAAGATAGTAGTTGTTTTATTATCAATATTTATATTTAATATTACTATAGTATCAGCTAGTACAAATACTAATGAAAGAACAGAAAATAATTATTTAGTAGAAGATTGGGTTAAAATAACTGATGCAAATAAAGATAATATTTTAAATACACCTGCTGTTAATGCAACTGAAAAAATTTATGATTTTGCAGATTTATATAGTGATAGTGAAGAAATTAAATTATATGATGAAATTAGTAAATATATCGATTCTTATAATATGGATTTAGCGATAGTTACAATAAATCAAAATAATAAATTATCACCTCAGGAATATGCAGATGATTTTTATGATTATAATAATTTCGGTATTAGTAGTAATAGAGATGGTGTTTTGTTTTTAATTGATATGCAAAATAGAGAATTATATATGTCAACAACTGGTATTTCAATAGAAATGTATAATGATTATCGAATTGATAAAGCACTTGATTCTGTGTATCAGTATATGAGTGATAAATTTTATTATGATGGAACATATAATTTTATTAAGATAATTGGTGATTTTGCAAAAGAGGGATTACCAAAAAATAATAGTATTGATGGTAAAGAAAGTAATTTATCTGTATTAATCAAAGCTATGGTAATTGGTTTAATTGTAACAGTTATTGTAATGGCGATTTTAATAAGTAAAAATAAATTAGTGAGAAAAGCAACCACAGCAGAAGAATATTTAAATAAAGATAGTGTAAACATTAAAAAAATTAGTGATGTGTTAATATCATCAAATATTACTAAACATAGAATAGATCATAGTTCTTCCAGTGGAGGAAGCTCTACACATAGTGGTAGTAGTGGTTCGAGCCATGGTGGTGGAGGACATGGATTTTAAATAAATAATAAGAAAAGAGGAAAAAAATATGGGATTAATAAAAGCAGCAGTAGGGGCTGTAGGAAGTACCCTACACGATCAATGGAAAGATTATATAAAATGTGAGGATTTAGGACAAGATATTTTAATGAAAAAAGTATCTACTCCTAATGGAATTATTTCAAAAGATAGTGCAATTCAAGTATCACCTGGACAAATTGCAATAATATTTGAAAGTGGAAAGATATTAGATGCAACTGCAGAAGAAGGAATTTATACATTTGATAGTTCATCTTCACCAACATTTTTTGCAGGACAATTTGGTGCCGTATTTAAAGAAATGTGGAATCGTTTTGTTTATAATGGCGCACCAAGTAAGGAACAAGCAGTATTTTATGTAAATGCTAAAGAAATAATGGATAATAAATTCGGAACACCAAGTCCAATTCCATTTCAAGATTGGTCACATCCAATTCCAAATCAAATGACAGGAAAGGAAACCGCTTTAAGAGTTCAAGTAAAATGTTTTGGTAAGTACACATTTAAAATATCAGATCCTGCCGTATTTATGTCTAAAATTGCAGGTACTGCAGATGAATATAGAAAAGATGAATTATGTGAGCAAATGAGATCAGAAGTAATTGGTTCATTTCAAAATGTTTTAAATGAATTAGGTACTGAAAAATATAAAACTCCAGTTCTAGAATTACCTAGCTCTACAGATGAAATAAAAAAACTTATGGACGAGAAAGTTTTTGATCAACCAATAAGGGATAGAGGACTTAGTATCGTTGGATTTGTAGTTGAATCTGTAACACTTGATGATGAATCTAATAAGAAAATTGATAACTATGAATTATCTGCAAATCAGGCAATGCAACAAGGTACACTTGCAGGAGCTTATGCTAGTGCTGTTCAAGATGCCGCAAATAATGCTTCAGGAGCAGCCAATGGATTTATGGGTATTGGTATGATGAATATGGCATCAGGTGGTGTCATGGGAGGCGTTGCAACAAATGCTAATTCAGCTCAAAATAATCAACAACCTCCAGTACAAAATACAACATCAGGTGCAAAATTTTGTT
>CANRQD010000075.1 GCA_947632685.1 uncultured Bacilli bacterium
GCCGATAGTAAGAATTGAACTTACCGCTGATCCTTACCAAGGATCTGTTTTACCACTAAACTATATCGGCATAATTATAAATTTTATAATATTTTAAATCGTCGTAAATAACTTTATTAAAATCATTTACGACGGTTATTATTTTTTAGTTTTGCATAAATACTTGTTGACCTTTAATCAATTCATAACTTATTAATTTATTACTATCTAAATTTTCTTTATGCATATCAACAGCTGTAATTTGACTATTTTCATAAGTTGTATAGTAATATATACCTTTATCCATATTACAACAAGAACTATAAATAGTTATTTCATACTTATCTTTTCCCATATGAACACAACCTCTTTGTTGATCAACACAACCTAAAATATGAAAAAATTGACTAATACTTTCTGATTCAGAATTACCTGATAAAGAATTCATTTTAGTAAAAGTTGCTTTAACAAATCTTGATGCAGATGATAAATCTCCAGGTAGACCTAAAGCACCCATACCACGACTATAATTATTTAAATTTAATTTTTTAGAGAAATTATTATTAGGTTGTTCAATAGACAAATTCATATAATTATTTAAATTAAACATCTGAATATCAAAAGTTGGATTATTAGTTAAAACTCCTACTGGATTATCATATATTTTTAAACCATCCTTAACACTTTCAACAGTTATAGAATTGTTATTATCAGAAATAATCCAATGCAAAGGAGATGCAGGTAAATTATCACTAAAGTTTATATTAGATATATTAATATTTTTTAATAATTTTTTTACTTCACTAATATTTGAACATTGTGATAAAACCCAAGGAATAAATTCAAAAGATGCGATATTATCTTTATTATTTTCTAAATCTTTATAATCTGCATTACCAGGAAAATTAAGCCCTGCCATACCAAGTCCTTTTTCATTTATAGCATCATAATAAAGTGGATAATCATCTTCAACATAAGCCATACCAATTAGAGCATAGTGATTTTCTATATCATCTACTTTTCTAAATTTAAAAGGATAATTTCTAGGGGTTATTGTAATAGTTTCATTATAAGAATATTCTAAATCAAAATTTCTTCCAAAATAATGATTTTTAGTATTATAAGTTATTGCAGTACACATTATTTGATACCCTCTTTCTAATTTATTATAACATATTTTATAAATATTGTATCACTATTGAATTAGCATTTTTAAACTTTATAAAAAATTAATCACTAATACTTTTAAAACTTTTTATAATAATTATTATTTAAAATAAATCTATAAAATTAAATAAAATAAAAACGTTGAATATTCAACGTATATTTTAAAATGGTGGAGCATAGCGGGATCGAACCGCTGACCTTCACGGTGCAAACGTGACGCTCTCCCAGCTGAGCTAATGCCCCAAAACAAGCTAACAATAGAATTATAGCATAGCCTAATTTTAAAAGTCAATACTTATCACTAAATTTATTTTTTAATATAGCCTTCTCTGTATAATATTTATTACCTTGTTTTACTATATGATATTTTCCCCTAACAAATTTATTAATGCTATCTACTTTTTTTCTTCTTTTAAATCTATATTTATTTAAATATCTTTCAAGTAAAAATTTATCAAATATATATTCTCTTTTTTTATATTCTATACTTATTTTATAAAATAGAAAACTTATAATTACTATTATATTTAAAGATAAATCATTACATATTAAAAATATACCAATTACTAACAAAGTTATATATGAAATATATATAGAAATATTAAAACTATTTCTATATGATAATTTCGTTGATAATAATATATTTAATAGTTTACCTCCATCAAGAGGATATATTGGCAATAAATTAAAAAATAATATTGTATAATTATATGTACCTATTAAACTAATATATCTATCAAAATAATTTATATTTATAATTATTAAATAAAATATCATTTGAAATAATGGACCCATAATTAAAATAATAAATTCTTTTACTATACTTTCATTTAAAGGCATATTAAATTTAGAAACTCCACCAAATGGATAAATATATATTTTATCTACCTCTATATTAAATAATAATGCAGTTATAAAATGACCTATTTCATGTACTATAATTAATAATAAAAGAATAATAAAAGGCATAAAAGATCCTATCAAAAATGCCATAAGAGAAAATAATAGAAATAATGGGCTTATATATATATAATTACAAATATTTTTTATAATCTAAATACTTCCCATCTTTTTGAAATACCATATATAACTTATCACCATTTACTTCACCCAATAATCCACCATTTTCAACATAGTCATACATTTTTATATTAGTAGTAGAAATATTTGAATACCATACATCTACACCATCAACTTGCTCAATAATAACTGTATTACCATATCCCTCTTTTTCCCCAATAAAAACAACAATTCCACTTTCCAAAACTGGAACCATATAATTTGAATTAACACTTAATGAAACTCCATCTTTATAAACATTAGATTTAGTATATGAAATTTTTTCATTAAACACTTTTTCATCTTTAGGAGTTATTTTATCAATAGCGAGAATTTTACCAAAATATTTTTCATAAATAGATTTTAATTTTGTAAACTCTAAATTATCTTCATATACATATTTTATTATATTATTTTTAAATGAATTATTACTTTTTATCATAATTAATGTCAATAAGAATAATATTATTACAATTAAACATTTACTTATAAAAGTTTTTATACTCTTTTTAAGTACTAGTTTTTTTACAACTTTTTTCTTTGCTCTATAATCTTCTATATTCATATTTATATTCTCCCTGATAAATAATATGAATAAATAAAAAAAATATGATTAAAACTAATTAATCATAATTTTTTTATACTTTTTAGGTAAAAGTTTAATTATAAAATACAAGATTTCACCATAAATTATATTAAATATTATACTATGACCTATTTTATATAATAATCTATTAAATGACATAGGTACTAAATTAAATATTAAAATAACTAATGCAATACTACACTCATATATAATTATTGATATTAATATATCAATAATTATCCATACAAAATTAAATCCAGATATTTTATATATTTTTGTTATAAAAAATGCAATTAATAAAAATATAAAACCATCTAAAAATAATAAATTTGTATAGAATATATCATATAATATTCCAACTATAAAAGCTAAAATATAATAGTTTTTTTCTTTTCGATAAAAAAATGCATAACAAATTATTAAAGCTACTATAGTCGTTAAAGGTGTAAATAGTGATAAATTTCCAACTTCATATGGTAAGAAATTAGTTAAAATTCCGTCTATCATAAATGATATTAATATAATAATTATACTTACTAACATTAGTCTTTCTCCTTTAAGATTGTTAAATAATGAATAGAATCGAAATCTTGACCTGTTTCTAAATATAGAGTTTTACTAATATTATATTTATCATTTTCTATTTTTTTTACTGTACCAACATATATTCCTCTAGGTTCTTTACCACCTAAACCACTAGTAACAACTTTATCATCCAAGGAAACATTCAATGATTTATCAACACCAATAACTTTTAATAATGATGTTTTATTATCATAACCATTTAATATTGCATTTGTATCTCCACTAGATGTTGATATTGATACTGAAACTTTATAATTAATATCATCACTAGTTATAAGTTTAACTTCACTAGAATTTTCACTTACTTTGGAAATTTTACCAACTAATCCATTCTTAGTAATAACTACCATATCCTTTTTTATACCTGAGGTTTTACCTTTATCAATTGTAACTGTATTAAACCAATAACTTTTATTTCTTGATAAAACTGTTGTAGTAACTGTATCATATTCTGTTAATGTTTTTTTTAGTTCTAATGCTCCTTTTAATTCTGCTATTTCATTTTCAAGTGATGCATTAACATTTTTTTGAATAACATAACTTTCAGATAAATCTTTACCTTTATCTGAATTTAATGATGTAAAAGGATACATAAATATTTTATTTATAAACATTGCCACATCTTTAATACCAGATTCTATAATTGTATAATTACGATTTAGTGAAATTGATGCAAATAAAAGTAAAAAAACAAGTATACAACTTATAAAAATAATTATATATTTTTTTTGTCTTTGCTTCTTTTTTTTATACGTACGCATCACCTAACTTTCATTCCCATTTATTATAATATAAAAAAATATTAGACACAATATTAAATAATAAAATTATTATCATTTTCATAAAAACTATAGTAATTATTATCACTAACAATTATATGATCTACAACAGGAATACCTTGTATCTTTCCAATCTCAACTAAACTTTTAGTAAAATTAATATCCTCTCTACTTGGATTTACATCACCTGATGGATGATTGTGTAAACATATAATAGAAGAAGCACTATGCAAATAAGCTTCTTTAAACACCTCTCTAGGATGAACTACACTTCTATTTATTGTACCCATAAATAATAACTTCCTTTCAATTAATTCTTGTTTATTATTAAAGTATAGGCAATAAAAATATTCCTGTTTTTTACCATAAAATAAATATTTAGTTGCTTCCCATATATCTTTAGATGATGTTAACCTTTTATTATTCTTTACAGTATTATTTAAAAATATTCTTTTTCCTAATTCAATTGTTGCAAGTATTTCAATAGCTTTTACTCTACCTATACCTTTTATACTTAATAACTGTTCAAAACTTATATTTTTCAAATTATTAATATTTTTACATCTTTTTAATACTTCTAAAGATAAATCTTTTACAGACTTATTTTTAGTTCCTGTTTTTAATATAATGGATAATAATTCTTCATTACTTAATTTATCACATCCTTCATTAATTAACCTTTCTCTTGGTCTTTCATTAACTGGTATTTCTAATAATTTCATAATTCACCTCAATTTATTATTAGAAATAAAATATTCTTTTACATAACTAAATTTTCATAATTAGATAATACTACCTCTTCAATTGCAGAAATATCACTTTCATTATTTGCGCTATCTAACAAAATATCGAATTGTTCTATGTTAGATATAAACTCTAAATTATCAATTTCAAGTTCTTTTTCATATATAGAATATCCTTTATTTTTATACATTTTTTTAATTTTAGACATATTTTTTTGATTACCAGTTATTCCAACATATAAGTGATATCTACCATCTTTTTCTACAACTAATTTAGGATTAATATTTTTAGTATTATAATCTAATAAATTTTTTGTAGAATATACACCTTCTTCTAAAAAATATAATTTCTTTTTATCACTAAATAAACTTGATGTTTTTTCATAATTTGAAAATAAAAATATACCTATAATTCCACCTGATATTATAGCAACTGTCATTAATATTAAAGTTTTTTTCATTATTATCACCATAAAAATAGTAACAAATCAAATTTAAATATTTTGTCGAAAAAAAATAATTATAATTAAAAATATAAAAAAAACAGATTATTGAAATCTGTTCTAAAATACTATTTATATAACGCTAATTTTCTTCTGAATCTAAATTTAATTCTATCTTATCAATAGTATATCCACTATTAACATCTTTGATGTTTAAGTTTTCAATAAATAATGTAGCTTTAAAATCTTTTATAGATAATTCTATTGCTTCTTTTAATTCCTTATTCAAACTTAAATTCAAATTCTTAATTGGTGTCTTTAATGAAACATTTTTATTTGATTTTTCTCCTCTAGCTTGACTAATAATATCAATCATATCATTACCATTTTTAATTTCTTTATCAAATTCAAATTTAAAAGGTTTAATTTCTGTTAAATGTATTGATTTTTTATCATGGTACAATTCTTGATATATTTCTTCAGTGATAAATGGGAAGAAAATACTAAAATCTTGTAATAATTTATAAAGAATAGTATAAATAGTTTTTTGTCCTGAATATCTTGGTATTTGGCCAAATTCTTCTGGTCTATACAATCTATGTTTTACTATTTCTATATAATTGTCACAGAAATTCCAAAAGAATTTTTCTAAGTGATTTAATGCTAATCCAACTTCGTATTCGTCTAAATATTTTATAAATCCTTTTTCCATTTCTTGGAATGTTCCTAGAATCCATTTATCTACATATTCATAATCATTAAAGTTTTTATCTTCATAATCTGCTAAATGCATTTCAATAAATTTAGATACATTCCATATTTTATTTACTAATTTTTTTCCTCTTAAAAGTGTTTCTTCACTAAATACAATATCTGTTCCAAGTCTTCCAGAGCCTGCCCAATATCTAATAACATCAGCAGAATATTTATCTATCAACTCAATAGGTTCTACTTTACTATTTCCTTTTGACTTACTAATTTTTTCTCCTTTGCTTGCCATAACAAATCCTGAAATCATTACATTATCCCATGGACGAGTACCAAAATGATAAAAACTTTTTACAATAGTA
>CANRQD010000076.1 GCA_947632685.1 uncultured Bacilli bacterium
AGCCATTTTATGACCCCCGCCATTATATTTTTCTGCTATTTTATTAATTTCAGGGCCACGTGATCTAATAGATACTCTAATTAGCTCATTTTTTACATCTTCTGTAATTGTCATCCAAACTAAAGCTTCCTCAATAAAATTAAAATTATTTACCATATTTCCTGCTGATGCTGAATCTACCTTATATTCATTTATCATCTCATCAGTTATCTTCATATAAAGAACACCATGTTCTGTCAATTTCATATTACTTGATATATAACCTTCAAATCTTACTTCTTTTAATGGTCTTTTATACATTTCTTGATAGATACTTTGTAAATCAAACTTATATTTTTCTAAATATGTAGAAACTAAACTAAATGTTTTTGGACTACAACTATTAAATAAAAATCTATTTGAATCAGAAGCTAACCCAATAAACAATGTCCTAGCAATAGATTCATTACATTCCAATTTAGTTTCTTCAATTAATTTCATTATAATTTCTGCTGCTGATGAAGCTGTATCTTCTATATATTCTATATCACAAAATTTTTCAATAAAAGGATGATGATCAATTTTTATTTTATATTTAAATCCTTCTAAATTTGGTATATCAATTCTTTTTTTATCAGGAGTATCAACAATTATCAATAATGAATTTTCCATTTCTTCAAATTTATCTAAATCTCCAATATACCTAAATTTTGCACTTCCAGTACCTACAGCAATAACTTTCTTTAAAGGAAATGTTAATTTGATTGAGTCCCTTAAAGCTATTTGACTAGCCATAGCGTCTGGATCAACACCAACATGCCTTGCAATTACAATATTATCATATTTTTTTATTTCCTTAAAAATTTGTTTAAACATATATATACCCTTATACTAAATTCAATGTATCTCTTGCAATCATTAATTCCTCATTAGTAGGAATTACATATACTAAAGTACTTGAATCATCAGCACTAATCTTTCTAATTTCGCCATTACAATCATTAGCTTCACTATCAATTTTAATTCCAAGACAAGCTAATTTTTCAATAATTGTTGCTCTTAAAGCAACACTATTTTCTGCAAGTCCAGCTGTAAAGGTTATAACATCTGCTCCTTTTAATAATACATAATAATTAGCAATATATCCAACTATAGTTTTTATCATTTTATCATTTGCTAGTATACAGCTATCATTACCTTCACTCATTCCTTTTTGAATATCTCTATAATCTGAACTAACTTCACTTAAACCAATAAGACCTGATTTTTTATTTAAATCATCTATTACTTCACTAGCATTTTTTCCTTCTTTTTCCATTATATATGGAATAATTGATGGATCAATATCACCAGATCTAGTTCCCATCATAATACCTGCAAGTGGAGTAAATCCCATAGTAGTATCAATACATTTTCCAGAATCAACTGCTGCAATAGATGCTCCACTACCAATATGACAACTTATTATTTTAAGATTATCTTTACCAGTTATTTTTTTTACTTGTTCAACTATAAATCTATGACTTGTTCCATGAAAACCATATTTTCTAACTTTATAATCTCTATACCATGCATAAGGCACTGGATATAAATAACTTTCTCTTGGCATTGTTTGATGAAATGCGGTATCAAAAACTGCTACTTGCTTAACATTTGGTAAAGCTTCTTTAAAAGCTCTTATTCCAAGTAATCCTGCTGGATTATGAAGTGGAGCTAGCTCTTTAAGATTTTCTATATCATTTATTACTTCTTCTGTAATTATAACTGATTTATCATATTTATCTCCACCTTGCACTACTCTATGTCCTACACCATCTATTTCATCTAAAGAATTAATAATATTTAAAGATATTAATTTATCTAATAAAATATTAACTGCTGTAGTATGATCAGGTAAATCTATTTCTTCAGTTATCTTTTCTCCATTATATTTTAAAGTATATTGACTATTATCTATTCCTATTCTTTCAAATAATCCACTTACTATTACTTCTTCATTATCCATATTGAATAATTGAAATTTTAATGAACTACTTCCTGCATTAATTGATATAATTTTCACTTAATATCACTCCTCCTTACTTATTATACTATAAAATTGTTTTTTTTCATATACTAAGTATTTAAAATTAATTTATTAGTCATAATTAACTATTATTTTTTAATTGATTTTTTTATAATTTTATGTTATAATCTTCAACTAAAGAGGGGGGAGGTATATTGTGAAAATTGCTTTTTATGACATAATAAAATATTTAGGCTATACAACAGCAAAAATGTACCTATCAAATAATAAAAATTACTTTGAATGCAGGAATATGTTATATAATAATAGAAATGTTCAACACTATAATTACAATGAAGATAACAAAAAAATAAAAATTTCAAAATTAAAAAAAATTGTTAAAAATAAGTCTAATATTTTATTAGAAGGTGTTAATAAAACTGCATCCTATATAAATACTAAAAAATTTAATGATTATTTAAATTCTAAGCATAACAATTTAGATAGCAAAGTTAAAAATATAAATATTTTTAATATACCAACTGAGTATGGTATCTGTTCTCATACTAGTTTTAATGTTACTGTAAACAAAACTAAGCCAATTTCAGTAAAAAAAATTTATCTTGAAAATTCTTTACAGCATAATAATTTTCTTTTAGAAAATTATTATATACATGAATTAGGACATATTTTAATGCTTAGAAATAAAGGTTCTGTGTTTAATTATTTACATCATGAATTTATTCCAATTTCATTGGAACTACTTTATTCATATATAAATAATAGTGAAGATGGATTAAATTTAATAATGGCAAATCGATTAGAAAATACTTCCCAACTAATTACATGTAACTATTCATCTTATGAGGAATATGTTAGAAATAATTCTTATATATTATCATCTCTTTTAAGTTTTCAGTTATTAGAAAAGTATTTAGATTTTAATACAAATCAAAAAATAGAAATGAGAAATAGATTAAAAGATTGTTTAAATGGAAAAATTATGGTAGAAGAATTTATGAATGATTATGATATTGGTTTTAATAATGATAATAGTATTAAATATTTAAAAAGAACAATATATCGTTCAAAGTCTAGATAAAACAAAAGATAGACCACTATAGTCTATCTTTTAAGCTTATATTATTGATTATTATAGCTTCCACTTACTTGGTTAAGTCCATTTTGAACTAAACGTCTTGTGATTTCACCACCAACTGAACCGTTAGCACGAGAAGTAGCATCTGGTCCTAAGTTAACACCGAACTCATTAGCTATTTCATATTTCATTTTATCGATAGCTTGTTTAGCTCCTGGAACTCTCATTTTCATACTTGAAGTATTATTTGATTTGTTCATGTATTTCACCTCCTACATTTATAGAGTGTGAAATTTCTACCAAATAATACATAAATTGTATTGGTAATTTATACCTATAATAAATTTTTAAATTTCATATCTTTTTCATCTTTTATTTTAATAGTATAAATATCTTCCACTGCTTTATCTATCATTTTATCATAGTCAACTTTTTCTTCCATTTTAAGGCATTCTGATAATTTTGGATTAATTACTGGATGTTTTGGTACAAATATTGTACAACAATCTTCATATGGTAAAATACTAATTTCATATGTATCTATTTTTTTTGCTATATCAATTATCTCAAGCTTATCTAAACATGCTACTGGTCTAATAACTGGCATATTAGTAACATTATTTATAACTGACATACTTGTTAAAGTTTGTGATGCTACTTGTCCAATAGATTCTCCATTTATTATTACTAATGCTTTATTTTTTTTAGCAAGTTTTTCCATTATTTTATACATCATTCTACGCATAATAGTAATACAGTATGTATCATCTGCTGTTTTATATATTTCTTCTTGTATTTTAGTAAAATTAACTATATGCAAATTTATTTCATTTGTATATTTTACTAATTTTTTAGTTAATTCAATTACTTTATTTCTTGCATCTAGACTAGTATGTGGTATTGCTTCAAAATATACAGCATCTAATTTTATTCCACGTTTCATTGCAAGATATCCAGCAACTGGTGAATCTATTCCACCACTAAGCATTAGCATACCTTTAGCTTGTGTTCCTATTGGATATCCACCACTACCTTTATAGCTATTTGTATAAATATATGAATGTTTATCCCTAATTTCAATTTTAACTAAAATATCAGGATTATGGACATCAACACTTATATTATTAATATTTTTTAATAGATATCCACCTAGAATAGGATTAATTTCCATGCTGTTATAGGGAAATGTTTTATCACTTCTTTTTGTTTCAATTTTAAAAGTTTTAAAATTTTCACTTTTCATTACATCAAGTAATTTATTTTTAAGCTCTTCTATATTAGTATCTACTATATACGCAATATGATACATATGAATACCAAATATATTATCAATAACTTTTTTTATTTTATCTAACTCACTATCCAAAAATTCTATATACATTCTTGATCTGTCTTTTACTATTTTTACATTAAAACCATTTAATTTATCTTTTATATTATTATATAAAGTATTAATAAAAAAATTTCTATTACCTTTTTTAGTAGTAAGTTCTCCATATTTAATTAAGATAACTCTATCCATATATATCACTCCAAACAACTATAAATTATACACTAATTTTTAAATATTTCCAATAACTTATTATTTAGAGTGATATAATTTTTTAAATAAATTTTATTTTTATGAATTTTTAGACCAATGAGCATAATAAGTTATATCACTTGTTACAAGAGTATTTTCAGTAACTTTATCACCATATTCATTTATAGGTTCTGTATACCAACCTGAGAATGTATAACCATCTCTAGCTGGATTGATATAACTATCTCCAAGAGTTTTTCCATCTTCTATATTATAGTTTTTTATATTTAAAGTATTAGTTTTTGATAAATATATATTCCTTAAATATATTTCTCTCTCCTCACTGGTAGCAGCAAATACTGGATATATAATAAATGCTTGATAACCTTGTGAAATAGCTTCAAAAGTTTTAGTAACTCTTATCCATTTATCTTTTGGAAAATTATAGCCAGAAAAAAATCCACCATTTTCTATACCTATATTACCTATAGTTTCTTCTGACATTTTTACCTCAATTTGATATGTATATTTTTCACCTGATAATAAACTTTTCTTATTTGGAAAATAAAATCCATTTGAAGAAGTAATATTACTATTTACTACATTAGTAACTATTTTATAATTACCAAAATCATCTTTATTAAAACTAATTAGCTTATTCCCAGTACAACATGGAGTTACTTGTGTTGCGTTATAATGTTGTTCAAAAATATTATTTTCTAAATAATTATAATCAAATGTAACTTTATGCTCTTTTACCCATTGTGCCTTTAAGGTATGATCATCTGCTATATTAACTTGATTTCCATTAGTTACTTTTTGACTGATTATTAAATTATTTTTATAGTAATCTAATGTTTGATTATCTTTGTCTTTATTTATTTCAATTCTTATATATTTAGCATTTTCAGATATATGGTGTTCTTTAGTATATGATGACTCTCTTTTTATAAAATTTCCATCTTTATCATATGAATATATTCCACATACTTCAATATTAGAATATAATGTTATTCCTCCTTCTATTGGTATCAAATCTGGTGTTGCCATATAACCTTCATAATGAATATATTCTCCTAATTCTCCTTCTCCATATGATCTTACTCCATGATTATCTTCAAAGTTTACATAATTCATTAGATTTAATTCCCATCCTTTAAATATATACCCTTCTCTTTTTGGTGTTGGTAAATCTTCATATGTAGATTTATATGATACTTCTTTTGTTGATGGTGATACCTCTCCTCCATTTGCATCAAGTGTAACTAAAAATTTATTTTCTCTAAATAAGTATTCATATACTAATGTTTCTTTTTGTTCTTCTTCTGTATTATTTTTTATAGTTATTGAAAAATTTTTCTTACTAGTTTTTTCTATAATGTCATTTTCTTTTATGTCTATAATTATTTCTACATTTGGATTGGTATGACTTATTTGTTTAATTGATTTTATTAAAAAATCTACATTAGCTTTATTTGTTATTTCAACATCATATGTAATTGTTGATCCTCTTGGTAATACTACAAACATACTAGTTGTATTTTGGGTATATTTACTATTATATTCTTCATATGCTTGACCTGTTGTACCTGCTAATTTTATATTTGTTACTCTAATATCTTTATCTACTCTTATATATCCTTCTCCTGTTATGGTTAATTCTTCACTATATGCTGCACTTACTATACTAATAGATATTAATACTATAAATATTAATATAAATTTATACCTTTGTTTCATTGACTCATCTCCTTATTTTTCTTATCTATACCTAAATTCTACCC
>CANRQD010000077.1 GCA_947632685.1 uncultured Bacilli bacterium
CGATATAGGACTCGAACCTATGACCCCCTGCTTGTAAGGCAGGTGCTCTAACCAACTGAGCTAATCGTCCAATAAACCAATTGACAACAACAAATATACCAGTTTATAGCATATTTGTCAATACTGAATTTGAATTTTTACATTATTTAAATTATTTTTTGCACTTTTTATATAAATATTACACCAATATAAGTAATCAAAATCACTCTAAATTAAATAATTCTATAAATCACTAATTACACAATTTTTTAAATGATATTTAGTATAATGATATACTTTAAAATTTAAATATTTTTACTTGCAATTTCTTTTTCCTTTATAGATATCCATTCGTCTAAATTATTCCTTAAACATTCAAATCCATTACCAACTTCAATTATTTTTGATTTTTTCTTTTTATTTATTCGATAATCAATATCTTTTATACTTAACTTTAAATGAAAATCATTATCATTAATATCTAATATTTTTACATTAATCGTTTCACCTATATTAACATAATCATTAATATTTTTTACAAATGAATTTGAAATTTCTGAAATGTGTATTAAACCACTATAATAGTTATCTAAACTAACAAAAATACCATATTTTTCTATACCTGTAACACAACCTTTAATAATATTACCAATTTTATATTTTTTATTTGACATACGACACCTTCCAATACAATTGTATCAAACAAATAATAATAAATCAAGTAATGTACTAGTGCATTAACTTTTTAGATATTATTAATTTTCGATATTTATTAATTTAATAATGTATATTCAATAACCTATTTTATAAATAGCCAAATTTAAATTTTAAAATATCAATTAATTTTGTAATTAAAGAGTATAACTTTTTTATCCTTTATTTTATTATAAAGTGACTTTACTTATAGATATTTTTTTAATATAATTATGTTGGTGATAAAATTGAAAAAAATATCTAATGATAATATTATAACAAAAATTATTAGTATTATTAATAAAATTAGACCATTTTTATTAAATGATGGTGGAAACTTGGAATTTGTTGAATATAAAGATAATATAGTTTATATCAGACTTTTAGGTGCTTGTTCAAAATGTGATATGATAGATATTACATTAAAAAATGAAATTGAGCAAATTATAATGAATGAAATACCAGAGGTAAAAGAGGTAAAAAATATTAATTAATTTATCCAATCAATTTTAGGTATTTTTTTTATTTCATTTAATATTAAATATATATTATTGATATAATCTTCATATTCATCAATTCTACTGATTATATTCTTAAAAATTGTATCATTATTATTTATATTGTTAATAACTCTATCAAATAAATCAAAATAAAATGTAGCATAAAACATTCTACCATAAATCAATCTACATAAAAATTCATCTAAATTCAATGAGTTTAGTTTTTTTGATATGTCGACATAGTCATATTTTTTTTCTATAAAAATATATTTTAAATATTCTGCAATATCCCTACTTCGATAATCAACTAATAAATTAAGTGGATTATTAAAAAAATCTACTGTCATTCTTCTATGAGCGATATATAAATTATGTTGTTTATTATTCATCAACATAGCATCATTGACATATGAAATTGCATTTTCTGCCATTCCAATATAATACCATACACTTTCACTTATTAAAATGTTGTTATCTGCGTTAAGTATTTGATACTCAAAATAATCTATTTTTTTAGACCATAAAACTCCCCAATTAGTTTTTAGTATATTATTAATATTATCATTATTTAAAAATATAATTTTTGATTTAACTATCATATTATATAAAGTATCATATCTTTTTGATTTCTTAATTAAAATAAAATATTTTCCATTTATATCTGTAATAATTTCATTTTTTATATTTAACATTATATTATCATATTCACTATTACTATTTACAACCTTATATATTTGTATTATCTCGTTAGGTTGTCTTGTAAGAGGCATAAATAAATAATAATCACTATTATATTCAAACTTATAATAATTAGATATTTTAACAATAGTAATATTGTTCATATTATAATAATATTCTATATATCTTTTTATTTTTATCACCTCTTATTTAATTTTATGTAATAACAACAATATTAGTAGAAAAACTAAAGATGAATATGATCAAATATAAAAATATCATTACTTAACAATAAAAATTATTAATAACATATGTAAAAGTATTAATTAAGTTTACAATGAATTTATTTATACTATTTTACTTTTTACAAATTAAATTTTAATAAACAAAAAGACTACTATAACGTAGTCTAAATTATAATTTTATTACTATATTACTTTTGTAGTTACCTCAGCTTCATTTCCAATAGAACCATAATCATTAATCATGCTATCTAGTTCACTAGAAGATGAGGTTGCAGGAGAATTATTAATAAATGATTCATACATTTCAATTGATTTTTTTACTTCTTGCATATTATTAGTTATAGTAGATATAGTAGCAGCGGTTTCTTGCATTGAAGTTTTAGCACTATCTAAATCTCCACTAACTGATTCACCTAATGTTCTAATTTCTGAAACTAAACATTTACGTGCTTCTTTCTTTTTTGCAGATTCTTGTTGAAGTAATGCCTGTTCTTCTTGTTTAATTGCTTCAATTTTTCTTTGATCTTCTTGTTTAATTTGCTCAACAAGTGAATTTTTATCTTCCTTTATTTTTAGCATTTCTTCACGCATTGAACTTAATTTAATTATGTCTTCTTCACTTTCCATAGCAGACATAAGTTCTGTTAATCTATTTTCATATGCCTTTAATCGATTACTATTATCACTAAATTCATTTGTATTGTCATTTGATGAATTTTCAGCAACATTAAACTCTATATCATCTACTATTTGATTATTTGGTGATGATTGCATTCCATTATCTACACCCATCATAGATTCAAAATTACTAATAGGAGGCTTATTAAATACATCTACATTTTCAGATTCTGCACTATATGTTGAATTTTCATTAGATATATCACTATTTTTATCTTCTATGCCTTTCATATTTTTATCTACATAGTCTGATATTTCATTTATAGGTAATTGTCTTTCATTATTTTGAAATAAATCATTTACATTACTATTAATAGATTGTGAATCAACATCTCTAACGTCTATAGCTTCAGATATAACATTTTTTACAACAGGTATAGCTAATACTCTAGAAACTTGTTTAATAGCCCATTTTTTTATTCTACCAACAACTATAGCATCAATTTTGATAGGTTTTCTCTTTTGAACTTCTAATATTTGTCTTCTTGCATTAGTCATAACATCCTGTTGATCATATTTATTATCATCCATATAGCCTAAAAAATCTGATAATAGATTAACATTATATTCAAATTCTAGTCTTTTTTCTTGATATTCAAGTCTTAAATTAGCTTTTTCTTCTTCATTATTACTATTAATAATTTTAGCTCTAATACTCTCTAATTCATTACCTAATTGTTCTTGATTTTGTTGATGAGCTTGATAATCTCTTTTTATTTCCCATTTTTCTTCATGTAATTTATTTAATTCTTCAAAAGCTAATTGTCTTATTTTTTTATCAGTTTTTTCAGCTAATTTAATTTTCCTATCAAATTTATGGCTACGATATGCTTTAGTTAAATTGCGATTTATAATTTCTACATTTTCCTTATATGTACTCATAAACTTACCTCCTTCTATTGATATTCATCTTTTGAAAGTTCACGCAATACATCTTTTATTCTTGTCCATTCTGCTTCATCTTCTACACCCATAAGCTTAGGTTCACCAGATTCACGATTAACATTTGAAACATAAACAGTTACATTACCATTTTCATCTTTTTCATTTTTAGTATATATAACATATTCCTTCTTATTATCCTTAAACTCAAATGCCAATATAACTTCTACTTCTTCAGTAGAACCATCTTCTGACACAATAGACATAATTCTCTTTTCAGCCTGATTTTCCATAATATGTTCCTCCCTTTACTATTCATATAAATACATTTTACAATATTTAAAAAAAATTTACAATAGTTATTTTATTTTTTTTAATAAAAACCACTTTGCTCCATATGCACAATAGTCTTTTATATAAATATTTAAAGTTTTTATATCATTAATATTATTGGATTTTTTATTATTACTATCATAATAACCCTTTAATCTCAATTTATCATAGGAATAATCACCAAATATATAATCAAATGGTTCAAAATAATCTGTTACCTTATCTAAAAATTCATCATAATTAAATACATTATCATTATCTTTTATTAATTCATAACTATTTTTATCAATAATAATTTTTTTCATAACTATACCTCTAATATAGTATAACACAATATCTATTCCATGGGAAGTGTAAAAATTGATGAATCTTTCTGAAGCTGCTGTTGATAATAATTAGGAATTGTTCCTTGAACAACTTTAATTGTCAGTGGAATATCTGTTTGTACCTTAACTTCTTCTGTTTTTAATGGCATAGTTATTAATTCTGTAATTTCTATATGCAAACTAACCTCCATATATACACTATTAATACCATAAGTTTCAACTTTTGTATTTAAGTTAGTCAAAACTTGTCCAATAAAATTAAATTTTATTGGAATAACTGGACCAATATTTGAAAAAAATGAATTTGATAAAGTAACACCCATTGGTAATTCACAAACAACACCATTTTTGATACTTTTAAATCTTAAACCTTTGAATGTATTTGCAATATCCATATTACCAATATTTCCATTTTCCAAATCAATTAACTTATTTTGAACTTGTTTTGTAGCTTTTTCTAATATTTCATTAACTTCTTTGGTTTTAAAATCAATCATTTGGATTTCTCCCTTATCATTATTAGTAGTTTCAAAAATATCACCATTTAAATTTTTAACAAAATCTTTATCAATAGAATAGTTTATAACATATATGCCAAATCTTTTTGCTTCAATTTGGGAATAACTCCTAATTGTTGGATTTAACCTTTTTCCAATTTGTAATACAAAAATAATAGCTACTAAAAAAGCTAAAAAAATTACTCCCAATATTAATTTTAACTTTTTCATATTTAATATTATGAATAAAAAAAAACAATAGACTATTATCCATTGTTCAAAATTTTTTGTAATTCGACACACTCATCATTATTCATATCTTTAACACCTTCAAGTTGATATAAAAGGCCAAGTTTTTTATATTTATCTACACCATATGTGTGATATGGAATTAATTCTACCTTTTCTATATTTTTTAAATCTTTAATAAAGTTTTTCAAGCCTAAAACATAATCTTTATTATCATTAATACCAGGTGTGATAACTGTGCGCAACCACATTTTTTTATTTTTAGCTTGACAAGCATATAAAAACTTTAAGGAATTATCAATATTTTTTCCTGTTATATTTTTATAATCTTCTTGTTTATATGCTTTTATATCAAAAATAACTAAATCAACTAAATCTAGTATCTCATCATAATCATTAGTAGAACCTGCTGTATCAATAGCTGAATTAATTTTATATTTCTTGCATAACTTAAGACATTCTATTAAAAATTCTTTTTGTACAAGAGGGTCACCTCCTGAAAAAGTGACACCCCCATCTGTACCATAATAGTTTTTATAACGAAGTACTTTTTCCATTAATTCTTCAGGTGTCATTTTTATATTGCCATTTTTATTAGCCCAAGTTTCGGGATTATGACAATATTTACACCTTAAAGGGCAGCCTTGTAAAAATACTACAAATCTTATTCCTGGACCATCAACAAGTCCCATTGTTTCAATAGATGATATATCACCTAATATACTAGATTTTTTCATGAAAAGTCCTACTTATTACCTCTAATTGTTTTTCACGACTTAATCTATTAAACCATACAGCATACCCACTTACTCTAATAGTCAATGTTGGGTATTTTTCAGGATGATCCATTGCATCTATTAATGTTTCTCTATTTAATACATTAACATTCAAATGATGTGCCATTTGTTTAAAATATCCATCTAACAATGATACTAAATTTGTAATACGTTCATCTTCATTATGACCTAATGCATTTGGTGTAATAGAGAATGTATTAGAAATTCCATCTTCACATACTCCTGCATAAGGTATTTTAGCAACTGAATTTAAAGAAGCCAAAGCTCCACTAGCATCTCTTCCATGCATTGGATTAGCACCTGGTGCAA
>CANRQD010000078.1 GCA_947632685.1 uncultured Bacilli bacterium
TAAATATATAATAATAAATCATAATAATGGCTATTATAGTTTATATGCTCATTTATCAGGATTTGCAGTAAAAGAAGGACAACAAGTTACAAAGGGACAAGTAATAGGTGCTATGGGAATGACAGGTTTTGCAACAGGAGTACATGTACATTTTGCAATTTGGAAAGGATATCCGTATTATGGTGGTCAAGTCTATAATGCGATGAGTTTTTATTAAAATGAAAGTAAAAGTATTAGCCAGTGGCTCTAAAGGAAATAGTTCATTAGTAATATGTAATGATACAAAATTACTTATTGATATAGGAATAACTTTTTCTAAGTTATGTACTCATTTAGAATTAAATAATATTTCAATAGATGATATTAATGCCTTATTAATTACCCATAGCCATGCAGATCATATAAAAGGTTTATCAACGTTTATAAAAAAGACTAACATTAAAATATATATACCAGAAAAAATGTATATAGAATTATCAGATATTGTTCCAAAAGATAGATGTGTTTTTGTAGAAGATCAATTTAATATTAATGATGTATTTATAGAATTAATTCATACATCGCATGATACAAATATTTCAGTAGGTTACATTATTGAACATAATAATAAGACTCTAGTACATGTAACAGATACTGGATATATAAATAGGAAATATTTACAAAAAATAGTAGATAAAAATATTTATGTAATAGAGAGTAATCATGATGAAGCTATGTTAATGGATGGCCCATATCCAAGATTCTTAAAAGAAAGAGTTATAAGTGATAGAGGCCATTTATCTAATAAAACTACAGCTAGTTACTTAAAAAAGGTAACTACTAATAATACAAAATATGTAGTATTAGCCCATATAAGTGAGAAAAATAATACTAAAGATTTAGCATATAAAGAATCAAGTGAAGCAATAAAAGATAAAAATATAAAACTTTTAATTGCAGATCAAAATGAAGAATCTGATCTTATAGAGGTATAAAATGATAAAAATAATAACTGTTGGCAAAATAAAAGAAAAATATTTATTAGATGCTATAAAAGAATATAAAAAGAGATTAAGTAAATATACAAAATTAGAATTAATTGAAGTAAAAGATGAATCAGCATACGAAAAAGAAAAAATTATCGAAAAAGAAGGAGAAAGCATAAGTAAATTTATTGATGAAAAAGATTATATAATAACATTAGAAATAGAAGGTACAGAAATATCATCAATAGATTTTTCAAAAAAAATAGATAGTATTTTAAATGTTAATAGTAATATAACCTTTATAGTAGGTGGTAGTTATGGTCTTTCTGATAAAATAAAAAAAATATCTAATTATAAATTATCATTTTCAAAAATGACTTTTCCACATCAACTATTTAGAGTAATTTTGTTAGAACAAATTTATAGAGCATTTAAAATAATAAATAATGAAAGTTATCATAAATAATAAAGATGGTGAGATAATATGATAGGAAATGATTGGGATTTATATTTAGAAAAAGAATATGAAAAAGACTATTTTAAAGAACTAATTTCCTTTATTAATAATGAATATAAAGATAAAACTATTTATCCTAAAAAAAGTGAAATATTTAATGCCTTTAGATATACTAGTTATAAGGATACTAAAGTTGTTATATTAGGACAAGATCCTTATCACGGAGAAAATCAAGCCGAAGGATTATCATTTTCAGTAAAAAATTGTGTAAGAAAACCTCCTTCACTTCAAAATATTTTTAAAGAATTACATGATGATTTAAATATTCCTTTTCCAACAAATAATTCATTAATTCCATGGGCTAAAGAAGGAGTCTTACTTTTAAATACAGTATTAACTGTAGAAGCAAAAAAACCAGCTTCACATAAAAGTAAAGGTTGGGAAACTTTTACCGATGAAGTAATAAAATTATTGAATCAAAAAGATACACCTATAGTATTTATATTATGGGGTAGTTTTGCAAGAAGCAAAAAGGATTTAATTACAAATAAAATTCATTATGTTATAGAAAGTGCACATCCCTCACCATATTCTGCATATAATGGTTTTTTTGGAAGTAAACCTTTCTCTAAAACAAATGAATTTTTAAAATCAAAAAATCTAAAAGAAATAAATTGGAATATAGAATAAAAAAAATCCATTAATATGGATATTTTTTTATTTCTTGTGCTTGAACAGCAGTTATTGCAACAACTCCCACAATGTCATCTGTAGAGCATCCCCTAGATAAATCATTTATAGGAGCAGCAATACCTTGGCATATTGGTCCATAAGCTTCAGCTTTTGCTAGACGTTGAACTAATTTATAGCCAATATTTCCAGCATCTAAATCAGGAAATACTAAAACATTAGCATGTCCTGCTACTTCACTATTTGGCGCTTTACTTTTAGCAACCTCAGGAATAATAGCAGCATCTAATTGAAATTCTCCATCAATTTTATATTGAGAAAATTTTTCTTTAGCAATTTTTACAGCTTCTACAACTTTATCAACATCAGGATGTTTAGCAGAACCAACGGTAGAATGTGAAAGCATTGCAACCATAGGTTCCTTTTCTACTAATAATTTAAAACTTTCAGCACTACTTGCAGCAATAGAAGCTAGTTTTTCAGGATTAGGATTTTGTTCTAAACCACAATCAGCAAAAACAAAAACTCCATTTTCTCCATAACAACAATTAGGTACTACCATTAAGAAAAAAGCAGAAACTAGAGAAGCATTTTCTTTAGTTTTTATAATTTGTAGTGATGGCCTTAAAGTATTAGCAGTAGAATGACATGCACCACTAACAACTCCATCGGCATATCCCATTTTTACAAGCATACAAGCATAATACATATTATCATTTAAAATAAGTTCTGAAGCTTCCTCATAAGTCATACCTTTATTTTTTCTAATCTCTACAAATTTATTAATTAGTTCTTCAGTAATATCAGAATTTTTAGGATCAATTATAGTAGCACCACTAATATCATAATTAGAAAAATTACTTATAATTTCATCCTTATTACCAATAATAATTATATTAGCAATATCTTCTTTAATTATAATAGATGCAGCTTCTATAACTCTAGAATCCATAGATTCAGGAAGAACAATTGTTTTTATATCTTTTTTAGCACGATTTTTTATATTTTCAATGAAATTCATAATTACTCCTTTTTCTTATCATCTTTTAATATTTCATACATTTGTCTTTTTTCATGATTATAAAATTGTTTCTTTTTATATCTAAATATAAATCTTATAATATTAGAAGGAAATGATACAATTAACTTATTAAAATCTACAACAGTGTCATTATAAAATTTTATAGAAGCAACTAATTCATCTTCATTATCATTAAATTCCTCTATAAGTTTAGTTATTTTATTACTTTTTAATAATTTTTCATTATCATCTAATATTTTAAATAATTCATTATCAATTTTAGATAATTTATCATTCAATTCAAAATGATTTAATGAACTATAATCTTCATCTATTTCTAAAATAATTTTTTTATTTTTTAATTCTTTTCTAATTATTGGTACAAGTCTTTTTATTAAATCATGTTTTTTATTTAAAAAAATGTCACTATTATTTTCTGCTTCTTCTATTTTTATAATTGAAAATTGAAACTTATTATAATAAATAACAATTATTAATAAAATAAATGCTATAAAAGTAATTGAACCTACAATAATATAAAACATATAACCATCTCCATACAATATAAATTATATCAAAATAAGTTTATAACTACAATTATAAATAAAAAATAAAAGATATATTTCATATCTTTTATGAAGCAACAGCATTTTGAATTTGTTCATCAAACACCTGGTCAGTATCTTTAGGTTCAGTTCCTTTTATAAAATACATTAATTTTTTCTTAGTATCAGCATCAGTTGCAGGTTTACCCGTAATAGGATTTACAAGAACTGCTGACATATTATCAGGTACATCATACCAATTATTTTCAGTATCCTTTAAATATTCTTCCATGGTATTTATCCATATATTTTGTGCATACTTATATTCACTTGTTTTTAATTCAGTATTATCATCATAACCAACCCAAACTGCTGTTAATATATCAGGAGTATATCCTATATCCCAATTATCAGTTGATGTAGTACCACTTTTTAACGCATAAGTATGAGTCATTTTAGGTGCTATTCCAACAGCAGTAGGATAATTATAATCAACATAGTCTTTATCATAAGTAGCTGTAAGCATATTATTTAAAATAAAGCATAAACTACTATTTAATATAGCGCGTTTTGTATTTTTATATTCATATAAAATATTACCATCTTTATCTTCAACTTTAGTTATTAAATGTGGAGTAACTTTATATCCTAAATTAGCAAAAGCAGAATATCCAGCGGCCATTTCTGTTATACTAATTTCATTTGTACCTAAAGGTAAAGAAGGAATTTTTTCTAATTTAGATGTTATACCTACTCTTTTAGCTAAATCAATTAATGCATCTTCACCTAAAAATAAATGCGTTTTTACAGCATATATATTTTCTGAATATGCAATAGCAGTAGCCATAGATATTGGCTTATTACCATAAACATCATTATAATTTTTAGGCGTATATGTAATATTATTATCAAATGAAAAAGTAGTTTTTTCACTAGTAAATGTAGTAGATGAGGTGAATCCATGCTCTAGAGCAGCATAATATAAATATGGTTTCATAGTAGATCCTACTTGTCTTTTAGAGTCAGTAACTCTATTATATGAAGATTCATTATAATTTTTACCACCTATTAAAGCTAATATTGAACCATCTTTAGGATTCATCATAATAGAAGATGCTTGAACTTTGGCTTCTTCAGGAATAGAAGCATTAATATTATTTTCTAAAATAGATTGAGCCTTTTCAGAAAATGTCGTATAAATTTTTAATCCTTTAGTATCATTTAATGATTTGGGTATACCATCAATATTTTCTAATTCTTTTAATACAGCATCATGATAATACATTGTTGTAGATAAATCCCCATCACCTTTTTTTCCAATTATATTTAATGGCGTATTATATGCTTCTTCTTTTTGTTCTTCCGTAATAATATTATTTTGAACTAAAGCTTCTAATACTAAAAGTTGTCTTTTCTTAGCCATATTATAATCTACTAAAGGTGAATAATTAGATGGTGATTTAGGTATTCCTGTAATCATAGATGCTTCTGCTAAATTTAATTCTTTAGCACTTTTACCAAAATAAAATTGACTAGCATTTTCAATTCCATACATTCCATGACCATAATTAATAGTATTTAAGTATCCTTCTAATATTTCATCTTTAGTATAATCTGCTTCTATTCTTATTGTATACCACATTTCTTCCCATTTTCTTTTCCAAGTTTTATCAAAATCTAAAAATAAATTTTTGGCATATTGTTGTGTTATAGTAGAAGCACCTTGACTAGTTTTACCATTTGATATATTAATTATAGATGCTTTAACAATTCTTAAATAGTCAAATCCTTTATGATTATAAAAATGTTTATCTTCAGTATATATAGTAGAATTTATTATATGTTTAGATATTCGTTTTAGAGAAGTCCATTCTTTAGTTTTATTACCCTCAAAGTATAACTTATTATCTTTATCGTATAATAATATATTATTAGCAGTACCTATTTCTAATTTTGGTGTAGTCTTTAAATATAAAAATACACACGATCTTATTAATATGAAAAAAATTACAAATGTCAATATAAGTTTACCTATAACCTTTAAAATTTTCATATAAGCTTCTCCTTCTAAAGTTAGTATGAATTTTTTAAATTTAAAATATGTATATAATTTTAAAATATCCGTAATAATTAATGTTAGTGTAAAGAGTTTTGGGGGAGAAAGTTAAATTTATAATAAATTTGATTTTCTTTTTTTTTATATTTGATTA
>CANRQD010000079.1 GCA_947632685.1 uncultured Bacilli bacterium
TATAAGGATTTAGTAACCTCAGATATTATAAGTATAAAAAAAGAAAATATTATTAATACGGAGGGAGAAAGTTAATGGAAAAACCACTATACCCTAGTCCATATATGAGAATAACACAAGGATATATGGTCGGATCACATAAGGATAGTTACGCTATAGATGATGGTGGATTAGATGCAGGAATTGATTATATTAAAGCTCCTTTTACTGGGGTAATAAAAAAAATATATACTCAGGATGCTAATGAAGTTTGGTTAGAAAGTCTTGAACAAGTAGAATATCCTGATGGTACAATTGATTATATGACAGTACTTTTTGCTCATGATAATGATGTTAGTAATTTATTTATTGGAAAAAATATTAATCGAGGAGAAATTTTTTATAAAGAAGGCACTAAAGGCAATGCATCAGGAAATCATTGCCATATAGAATGTGGAAGAGGAAGATTTACTGGAACTGGCTGGTATAAAAATTCTAATGGAAATTGGAGTATAAATAATGGTAAAAAGCCTGAAGAATGTTTTTGGGTAGATGATAGTATAAAAATTCTTAATAGTAATGGTTATACTTTTAAAGAAATAAAATCAGAACCAACTCCTATTCCAGAACCTGAACCAATTCCAACGCCGGAACCAACACCAGAACCAGAACCTACTCAAGATACAACAACAGATACAACAAATAATAGTAGTGCATCTGATTCAAATAATATAATTGATACATCAAAACTAAAGCTCATATTTACTTGTAGAAGTGATGATTTATATGGAATTAACTTAAAAAAAGGACAAAAGCTATATTTGGAGTAGCGTTGTCCTTTTTTGTTTAAAATTATATAAATTACCTTTAATTTAATTTATCTATTGATGCAATTAGATATTTATTATTTTTAAATAATAATTGTATTATAATAGATAAGTATTTCATTATAACTGAAATCATTACAAATAGTATGAAAAAACAAAATGATAAAAACAACATAGTAGTAGTCCAGCCAGCTACAGGATTTTTACTTATAAATACAACAATAGTGTAAATACCTACACCAAATGTTATTAACATCATTATTATAGTAATAAATAATGAAATTTTATAAAATAAATCTGTAAATAATACTAATGCATCACTAGCATTCTTTTTTCTTTCATTTTTAAGATTTTTAGAAATTTTTGAATATTTGCTATTTTTTATATCATAATCAAAATAAATCATTTTAAGACCACATTTTACATATAAGGCTTTTCTATATGGATTAGTTTTATTAATAGAATGAATTCTATTAATAGCACGTCTTGAAAGAATTCTAATTGTATCTGTACTTAAATTAAATTCACTATGTGAGAATTTATTAAATAATTTATAAAATATACTTGAAGAAAATCTCATAGGTTTATTAGGTCTAGCACAAACGATATCATAACCTTCTAATGATTTTTTATAAATATCAATAATTGTTTTTAAATCATAATCTATATTTAAAGTATCAAATTCATAAACAAAATCACCTATAGACATATCAATTCCAGCATTCATAGCTAATTCTCTTCCTTGGTTGTAACTCATATTAATAACGTTAATTGTAGTATTTCTATCATCAGAAACTTTTTTTATTAATTTATATGAGTTATCAAAAGAGCAATCATTTACACAAATTATTTCATATTGTAAAAAATTATTATCTAAAATATCTATTAAATTATTTAAAAAACGTTCTATTATTTTTTCATTATTATTTACATAAACTATTGCAGATATAAAATTTTTTTCTTTATCAATTTTTTTCATTATCTAACACCTCATCTAAATCATATATTGTATTTATTTTCCCTGAAAGAACACTTATAAAAGTTGGATTTTCTGAAAACTTTTTTATTACTGTCGGACGTGAATCATCTATTTCTGAAGCCAGTAATATTGATTTAATAGCAAATAATGATTTTTCATATTTAAATTTCAAATCATCTTTTAAATATTTTTTTGCTAAATTGGACATATATGGCCATGCGCTTTTTGGTTTAGCCTTACATAAATTGCAATTACCTAGACAAGTTGGAGTACAATATCCATCTGATTTTTTTTGACATTCAAAAGTTGGCAGTAAGTCATAACTTGTTTTATGCGGAGTAAATGTAACACTCGTTAAAGAATGATAACCTGTCTTTCCAAATGGCATTATAGAGAAAAATGGTCCATCCATTACAGTTAAACCTACATTTTTAAGTTCATCCGAAACAGAACATAATATTATTTCACAAAGCTCATATTTTATTTTAAATTTCTCAAATCCTAATTTTTCTAAAATTTGATTAATTGAACCATAAGTTGCATTTAATACGAATCTACTTTCAAATACTTTATTATCAGTTGTTTTTATTTGATATAAATCTTTTTTCTTTTTAATTGTATCAATATCAATATTATATAATATTTCTACATTTTTTAGTTTAGATATTTCTTTTAAAAAATGATCTTTCAATATCATAGCATCAAAGGTGTATTCATCTGTTTCAAAGCAACCATCGCACATTCCTTCTTTAAAATATTTATTTGGATTGATTTCATCGCATTTTATTTTAGCATTATCACAGAATTTTTTAAATTGTTCTGCATTAGTCCATGAAAAATTTGACGATGTTGCATATATTTGCTCAAAATCTTTTAATAATGAAAATTTATAATCTTTATTAAATCTATCAAAATAACCTGCAGATTTTATAGCAGTTGAATAACTTCTAGGATAGTGATATCCTTTGTGAACTCTAGCCTGATTAATATATGTTGCTCTAGAAAATACTTCATTTTCTTTTTCAAGCACTAAAATATTTTGTTTTTTCTTCCCCCCCCCATTTCCACAATGTAGTGCAGCATATAGTCCGTATATTCCTGCTCCTATAATAATTTTATCATACTTCATTTTTATTCCCCCTTAGGATTGTAAGCTTTAAATAAATTTTTGAATAAAATTTTTAATAGATTAGAGTTTCCTTTTAAAAAGCTAATTTTTGTTGGTGTTTTTTGATTTTTTGGATATTCTCTTTTAACCGGAATTTCTATTGTTTTTAAATTTAATTGATCTGCACGAACAGATAAATAAGCTAATAATTCATATCCCATAAAGACATCTCTAAATGGTAATACTTCAGGATGAGTTAAATACTTTTTTGAATATGCTCTATAAGCATTTGTAGTATCAGTATACCATTTTTTTGCTGTAAGAGATATAATTGGTGCATGAATTAATCTTACTGAAAGATATCTAATTAAAGGAGTATTGATAGCTTTACCACCTTTTATAAATCTTGAACCTTGCACAAAGTCATATCCTTCTTCTAATTTATTTACAAATTTTGGGACGTCCTCTATACTATCTTTATTATTTCCATCAATAGTTATAATTCCTTCATATCCTCTTTCAAGAGCCCAATGAAATCCCATCCTTAATTGTGCACCTTGTTTACCTATATCTTTTTTAATTAATACAGTGTTAACATTTAATTTTTTCATTTTCTTAAGTTCTAAACTATCATCTGTAGAGTCACCATCACAAATAATAATATCAACACAATCAGATATATTATTTTTTTGAGCCCTTAATAATTCTTTTTCAATTCTTTTTCCCTCATTAATTACAGGAATACATAGACAATATTTTTTCTTTTTTTTTGATAATTCATGAATCTCAAATTTTGGAATACTTTCCATTATTTAACTCCTTTCAGCTGTTTGTAAAAGATAATCTAATACTTCTTTAATATCTTCAATTTTTTCTTGTTTTTTCATTTCTATAGATACATATTTGTCATATTTTAATTCTTTTAATAATTTAAATAATTCACTATGTATTTTTCGGTTTTCTATTTTATTTAGATTAGGTTCACTAATGTGAATATGATTAATATATTTGATATTATTCTTTAAAATATTTATATCTTCCTTATTTTCTATAACTGTTCCTAAATCAAAATTTATTTTTACTCCAGTAGTAGATAATTGTTTTATAAAATTAATGGCTTCAGTAGTTTTATTTATAAAATTGGTATTATAAATAGGAGGATTAGGTTCTAATGCTATAAATACATTATGTTTTAAAGCATAATCCCCAATTTCATTAAAGAATTTTATTGCAATTTTTAATTGTTCATTTTTATTAGTCATATTTCTATTTTTAGGGCAACCAAATACTAAATTTTTACAACCTATTGCTTCTGCATATAAAATTGCTTGATATGTATATTCTTTTAAAATATTATAACTATAATCATTTTCAAATATATTTTCACAATGACCGAACCAAATAGATTGCATAGATACTATCTGTAAGTTATATTTAGATTTAATTTCAGTAAATATTTTTTGTGCCTTTTTTATATTTTCTTTTTCATAAGGTTTATCTGAAATAATTCTAGTTGGTGCAATTTCTAGTCCATTTATGCCTAATTTATATAACAAATTATATATTTCTTCATCTATAGTATTATCCCAAGCAATATTAGATATAGCAAAATTTATTTTTGGTGTTTGTTCTTCTTTTATAAATTTTTTTATATCTTGTAATATAAATTTTTTATCAAAGATATATCCGTTTTTACCATTTATTAAGTCATAATATTTAGTTTTGAAATTATAGTTAGGTATATTTTCTGTAATTTCATTTTTAAATTCATTTTTATATAAATACTTATATAATTCATTTATTGTTATAGGCTCAGTTGCTAAATGTAGAATTTTTATATTATTTTCCAAAGCTAATTCAATATGGTTCCATAAATAAGATAAATTATAAAATTGAAATGAACCTCTACTATCTGTAAAATTTAAAGCACTAAATCCTACATTTTTTAAAATATTTATCAAATTTTCTTTTTCTTCTGAATTTAAATGTTTAACTTTATAAAAATCATTTTTATCTTCTTCATAATAATTTAAAATATTTTTGTCTTTATTAGATAATTCTTGTAATTTAGATTTTTTTAGTAGACTTGGTATATAATTAATTAAATCATAAATAAAGTTTTTCTTTATATTTTTTCCATATAATCCTGGTAATCTAACAATTAAATAATCATCTATATTATTAATTACCCATTCTTCTAAATATCGTCTATTTTTCCCGTATGCTTGTTCTGTTTCAAAATAATCTTTGCTATCTTCTGTAATATCTTTTGTTTTAGAAAAAACATCAATTGTAGAAATTAAAATTAATTTTTTTGGGTTTATTTTTTCTATATTTAAAATAGCATTCTTAATTATATTTAAATCTTCTTCTGGATTTTTATTTGCAATAAACTTTTGTGCAGGAACACCTGAATATATTAATAAATCAGGATTAGTATTATATGCCTCTTTTATATTTTTTGAATTACATACTAAATCAAATTTATGATTTAAATTAATATTAGATCCTACAAAACCTGTATAACCTACTAGTATTTCTTTCATATTTTTACTCCTAACTTTTTAGTTTCATAAATAAATTATATCATATGAATTTTATTTGTTTAAACTATTTTGTTATTAGTTTATTTAAAAACTATTCAAATCATGGACTGATAATTATTTTTATGTTATTATTTTATTGTAATCATACAAAAAGTGAGGGTGTAGTATGAATAAGGTAAGTGGTTTTTTTAATAAAAGAATTATTTTAATATTAGTTCTATCAGTTATTTTAACAACATTTGTTTCTATAATAAAATATAGAGATGATGAAATTAATTATTATAATGCTGATGCTACATGGCATACATTATTAACAATTGAAGCATATAATGAAACTCCAATTTCAAGACATTTATTTCTCCCTATTGT
>CANRQD010000080.1 GCA_947632685.1 uncultured Bacilli bacterium
CCCCCGAACACTTTTGTCAATAATTTTTCATAAAAAAATGCAAAACAAAAAAGGATCAATTTTGATCCTTCTTACATTATTTCTACTTTATCATTTAATTTAACACTAACAAGTTTTGATACACCTGATTCTTGCATTGTAATACCATACAAAGTGTCTGCAAATTCCATTGTTTTCTTTTTATGTGTAATAATTAAAAATTGAGTCTTATCTTTATAATGATCTAGATAATTACCAAATGCTTCTACATTAGCTTCATCTAAAGCTGCTTCTACCTCATCAAACAAACAAAATGGTACTATTTTAACATTTAAAATTGCAAATAGTAAGCTTATTGCTGTAAAAGTTTTTTCTCCTCCAGATAATAAACTAATTGTAGTTAATTTTTTACCTGGTGGACTTGCAACTATTTCAACTCCTGTAGTTAATAAATCTTCAGGATTAGTAAGCCTCAAGTCTGCACTACCACCTTTAAATAATTCTTTAAAGACATCTTTAAATTCTTTTCTAATTTGTTCAAAGGTATTTTTAAATTCCTCTACCATAACGTCATCCATTTCATTCATAATTTCAAGTAGAGTATCTTCTGCACCTAATAAATCCTCTTTTTGTTTAGTTAAAAATTCATATCTTGTATTTACTCTTTCATACTCATCTATTGCTGCTAGATTAACCATACCAAGTTTTTTTATATTTGAACGATAAGTATTAACTAATTTTCTTGCATCATCTGCTTCTATATCTAGTATATAATCTTTCATAGCTTTTTCAAAAGTAAGTGAATATTCTTCATTTAATGTATTTAACATTGTATCTAATTTTACATCTAGTCTAGTTATATCTATATCTAATTGTTGAATTTCTTTTTCTAAGTTTCTAATATTACTATTTTTTATTTTATCATTAGCAGTTCTTTGTTCTATTTCTTGTTTTAATTTTTCTATTGTTATATTTAAATTTTTACTATCCAATGTTAATTTATCTTTAAGAGTATTTTTAGAATTATATGAATTTATTAATTCTTCTTCCATCTCACTTATAGAGTTATTTTTAATACCTTTATAACTTTCTATTTCTTTATTAGTACTATCTAAACTTTTCTTTAATAGAATTAAATCATCTTTTTTAGAATTTATTAATTCTTCTTTTAATATTTTTTCTCTAGATGTACGTAAATATTTTTCATTTATTTGATCTATATTATTAGTTAAATTATTTAACTTATTTCTTGTTATTACTATATTTTCTTCATCATTTTGTAATTTTAATTTGGCAGTTTGTAATTCCTGTTTTAAAGAGATTATACTCTTATTTTGATATGTGCTTCCTCCAGACATAGAACCGCCTACATGAATAACATCACCATCTAAAGTTACAATTTTATATCTATGATTAATATTTTTACTAAGTCTTGTAGCACTATCTATATCAGGTGATACAATAACAGTACCTAATTGATTATAGATTATATTATCATATTTTTTATCATATCTTACTAAATCAGCTAAAACAGCTATAAAATCTTTATTAGAATCAAGTTTATTTAATGTTTCTGTATCTATATATCTTTCTTTAATTACTGTTAATGGAAAGAAAGTTGCTCTACCTAAATGATTATCTTTTAAATAATTAATAGCATTTTTTGATGATATTTCATCATCTGTAATAATAAAATTTTTACTTGATGATATAGCTATTTCTAAGGCTTTTACATATTTATCATCTATTTCTATAATATTACCAATAGTATTATGAATACCTGTTAAGTTATTACTATTTAAAATACTTCTAACACTATTTGGAATAGTTCCACCATTATCTATTTCAATAGATAATGACTCTATTTTATTTTTTATACTTACAATATTTCTATCAAGAATTGTATATTCATTTTGCTCCATTCTTTTTTCTTTAGAAAATTTATCTAATTCATTTTTAACATCTTCTAGCTCTTTATTAATAAGTTCTAAATTGTCTGTTATAGATTTAATATCTGTATTGATAAGTTCAATATTTCTTTCTATATTTCCTTTTTCATCTAATAGTTTTCTTAATTTATCTGCAATTTCTACATCATCTTTATTATTACTATTACTTCTCTCTTTTAATAAATTTCTTTCTCCATTAATCTTTTCTACTTCTTCTGTTACCTCAAGTAATCTTTTATTAACATCAGATAATTCTTTTTCTAGTTTTTCTAATTTGTTAGTATCTTCAATATTTTTTACATCACTATTTGAATATTCATTGGATAAAGTTATAATTTCTTTTTCTAGTTTTTCTTTTTTAGTTTTATTCTGTTCTAAAATATTATTAAAATATTTTATATCATGAGCTAATAAAGCAACTTCATATTTATCTAAACCTTCTTTATTTTCTAAATATTCTTTAGCTTTAATACTTTGTTCTTTTAATGGCTCAACTTGTATTTCTAATTCACTTATTATATCATTTACTCTATCTAAATTATTATGAGTACGGTCTAATTTTCTTAAAGCTTCTTCTTTTCTTTTCTTATATTTTATAATTCCAGCTGCTTCTTCAAATATTACACGTCTATCACTTGGAGAACTACTTAATATTTTCTCTACTTCACCTTGAGAAATAATATTAAATGATTCTTTTCCTACACCACTATCCATTAATAAATTTAAAATATCTTTTAATCTACATCTTTCATTATTTAAAAAATATTCGTTTTCACCAGTTCTATATACTTTTCTTTTTATAGAAATATCTGTATAGGCTACATTTAAATAATGATCACTATTATCAAAAATAAGTTCAACTGATGCTACATTTAATGGATTACGACTTTTGCTACCTGAAAATATTACATCACTCATAGAGCCATCTCCACGAAGTGATTTTACTGATTGTTCACCTAATACCCAACGTACTGCATCAACAACATTGCTTTTACCACTACCATTAGGACCTACAATACAAGTAATTTTATTATCTAACTTTAAATCAATTTTATCTGCAAAAGACTTAAATCCGTTTGTTACAATTTCTTTTAAATACATATATCTTCACCCTATTACTTTAATAATTATACTATAAAATAAATAGAGTTTCAACTTGTAAATTTTTCTATTTTATATTGCTTGCTTCACTTAATAAAATATCTAAGGTATTAATTGCATAACCTTTTTGTTTTATATAATTTATAACTGTTGGTAATTCTATTTCAGTTGATGAATTAATTGAAAAACTTATAATAGATCCTTTTTTTATTTTCTTTACAACATCATTATATGGATAATTTCCTGTTAAAATAGTTGGTATTATTGTATGTAATTCAAGTTTTTCACATAATTCTAATACTTCTTTTTTATCATATCTTGCATAACAATATTTTGGTTTTACATTTGTTATTGAATTTACTAAATTTAGACTACTACTAAAATATAATTCTTGATACTTATTATCATAATTAAGTATTTCTATTTCATATCCTAAAGCTGCCATTTCAGTTGCAGTAGTTCTATTATTTTCTAACCATAAACCATCTACAAAAAATGTAGCTGTTGTATTATTATTTTTAAGTATATTTATAATATTAGATATATTATCATTTGATTTCACTTCAAAGACTAAACTAACATCATTATTAATTCCACTTCCTGCAGATATATACTTATCATAGTAATCATCTATTGAAATAGTAGGCATAATTTCTTCAAAAACCGTTAAGCTTTCATTATATGCTCCATATTTTTTCATCTTTTGAAAACTTTCATCATAATTAACTTTTTTACCAGCAATACCAGGTGTTATTTTATCTTTATCTATAGTAGCATTAACTGCATCAATTCTAGTTTCTTTATCATATTCTTTTATATTTTTCATTATAGGATCTTTATCTCTTATAAAATCTATTACTCTTTCAGTATAGAAAAAACTTATTAAACTTAGTACAATTACTACTAATACTTGATATAATTTTTTCATTATACTCACCCAATTAAATATATGAAAATTATAAAAAAAAAGAATAGTTTTCTATTCTTATTCAACTATTTGTGCTGATTCAATTCTTAACTTTTTATTAAATACTGTTCCTTGTGCATCATTACCAGCATCATAGTCCATCCAAACTTGAAGTGTATATGTTATTTCCTCATCAACATTAAGTGTACCACTATCTAATTTTCTATATTCTTTATCTTCATCTTTATATGTTAAAGTTTCTGTAGCTAAATTTGATATAAGATCTATTGTTTCATTATCATCATCTTTTAGTAATCTATATTTAACATTAGAATCTTTCATTCTTATTTTACCTTCTTCTATTTTCTCATCACCTAAATATATAATGTAACTATTATTTGTATCTCCATCATTAGTAATTTTAAATTTATATATTGTTGTTTGATTTTTACCTTCTTCATCAGTCATTGGATATGCATGCGAAATATTAATACCATCACTTAAACTTTCGTCTAATTTCATTGAGATATCCCCAGCTTTTATAACATTTTGTTTATTTCCTGTTTTTGTTAAAGTTAACCAAGCATAACTACCACCTATTATTAAAATTAAAAATAACACTAATATAATTAACAATATTACTAGTTTGTTCTTATCTTTTTGATTATTTTTTGAATTATTTTTTACATCTTTACTCATATTATCACCTAACCTTACCTACATTCTATCAAAATAAAAAGTAGTATACAATATATATTATACTACTTTTACAAACATTTTACTTTATAGATTTTCCTTGTTTTGGTAATGCATCTTTTCTTGAAAAGTTTTGTCTACCTTTTTTATCAGGTCCTAATGCTTTTACTATAATTTCATCACCTAATGAAACAATATCTTCTGTTTTATCTACTCTTTCACGATCTAGTTGTGAAATATGTACTAATCCCTCACAACCAGGCCATAATTCAACAAAACAACCAAAATCTTCTATTTTTACTACTTTTGCTTCATAAATTTTACCTATTTCTACTTCTCTAGTAATATTTTTAATCATTTCAGCAGTTTTATTAATTATTTCTTGATCAGTGTGATAAATAATTACTCTTCCATCATCCTCTAAATCAACTTTAACTGCATTTATATTATTAACATCGTCTACATTAGAGGCTTCACAAATAATTTTAGTTATCATTTCACCACCACGACCAATTACATCTCTTATTTTAGATGGATCAATTGTAAATATCATCGTTTTTGGTGCATATTTAGATACTTCTTTACGAGGTTCTTTTATTTGTTTTTCTATTACCTTTAAGATTTCAAGTCTAGCCTTTTTAGCTTGAGCTAAAGCCTTTTTTAGAATTTCTTCAGTAATACCCTTTATTTTTATATCCATTTGTAATGCACATATACCTTTTTTAGTTCCTGCTACTTTAAAATCCATATCTCCTAAATGATCTTCCATACCTTGAATATCTGTTAAAATTGTATAATCATCATCTGCTGTAATTAAACCCATTGCAATTCCCGCAACTGGAGCTTTTATTGGAACTCCTGCAGCCATTAATGACATACATCCTGCACAAATAGATGCTTGTGAAGATGAACCATTTGACTCTAAAATTTCACTAACTACACGAATAGTATATGGAAATTCTTCTTCTGATGGAATAACTTGCGCTAATGCTTTTTCGCCTAGGGCACCATGTCCTATTTCACGTCTTCCTGGAGCACCATATCTACCCGTTTCTCCTACTGAAAATTGTGGAAAGTTATAGTGTAACATAAAT
>CANRQD010000081.1 GCA_947632685.1 uncultured Bacilli bacterium
TCTCCTTTCTATTCCATTTGTTTTAACAAATGAAATTATTTATGTACCTATTATACAATAATTACCCCCCCCCCCATGTCAATATTTTTAATAAATTTTTTGCAAATTGCAGTGCTAAAAATTTAACTGTTTCGTTTTATTATACGTACAGTTATCTCTAAAGTTAACATTTTCCTGTATTTTTTATCTATCAATTTGTTAATACATATGATTTTCAATGGCATCCTATTTATACATCATTTATTGCATGAAAATTTCTATTATTTTTGATGTTAACTTGATAATCAATACTGTTCCAAGTTTACAGCTACCTTCAGTCAATTATTTTATATATTCCGTAGTAAATTCTTCTTTCACAGACCATTATTGCCAATAAAAAAAAGGTAGCTTTATATAAAAAGCTACCTTAAAATACAAAATTTATTATAATTTTAATTTATTTCTTCTATTTTCATAAAGTTAGTATTTTTTTCACCAACATTAGGATATCCTCCAGTGATAATAATTTTATCACCTTTTTGTAAATCCATAAATTTCTTTGCTTCTTCTATACTACATTTTACAAGTTCATCAGTTGAATTAAATTTAGGAACTACTACTGGATATACGCCCCAATTTAATGCTAACTTACGAGCTGTTTTTTCATCAGGTACTGGTGCTAAAACATATGCATCAGGTTTTAAATTACTTATCTTTTTAGCTGTAAATCCACTTACAGTTGTAGCAACAATAACTTTAACATCTAATGCTTCAGCTGCTTTAACTACACTTTTTGCAATTAAATCAGGTGTTTTTGGATCATCTTTAATGCAATATTTTCTAGCATATTCGTTATAGCTTGCTTCAGCAACTTCACTGATTTCTCCAAGATATTGACTTGCTAAATCTGGGTGATTACCGATTGTTGTTTCATCACTTAACCAAACTGCATCAGCTCCATCAAATACTGCAGTAGATACATCTGTAAGTTCTGCTTTAGTTGGACGTGAATTTTTACACATACTTTTTAGCATTTCTGTTGCAACTATACATATTTTTCCTTTTTCACGACATTTTCTTAAAATCTCTTTTTGTAATATAGGTACTTTAACAAATGGAACTTCTACACTTAAATCTCCTCTTGCTACTATAATACCATCTGTTTCATCAATTATTTCATCTATATTTTCAATTGCTTTAGCAGTTTCTATCTTTGAAAGAATTTGCATTTCAGGTTTTCCATATTTTTCAAGTAATTTTCTTGCAGCTCTTACATCATCTGCACTTGAAACAAATGAAATACCAAGATAGTCACCATCATGATCACAAGCATATTTAATATCTTCTTCATCAGCTTCTGATATGAATGGTATATTTAAATCAACACCTGGAATATTAGTACCACGTTTACTAATTAATGTAGCATCATCTAATATTTTACAAGTTACTCCATCACTTTCTACTGATATTACCTCAAGTCTTACAAATCCGTCATTTAAAAGAATAACTGTTCCAACTGTAATATTATCAATTACTTGTGGAAAATTAAGACTTATTCTTTCTTTATTACCAAGTACAGTTTCTTTTACAATTCTTATAGTATTACCGGCAACAAATTCTATTTCATTATTTTCAAACTCACCAGTTCTTAAATCAGGTCCCTTTGTATCAAATAAAATAGCAATGTTTGCTCCTAATTCTTTACGTGCTCTAAGAACTAATTCTTCATCTATCCTTCTTTCCTCATCAGTTGCATGTGAAAAATTAACTCTTATAACATTCATTCCATTTTTTACTAATTTTTTAAATATTTCCCAGTCTTGAGTAGCTGGTCCAATTCCACATATCATTTTTGTTTTTTTCATTTTTATCCCTCCAAAAATACCATTTAATATTAGCATAATAATTAATAAAAATCAATTACATTTATCTTTTTTTATATTTATGTACACACACTTTACTACTATCATTTGTAACTGTTTTTATATATTATATTTTTAATATTTCTATTTTAAATCCTCATTCCCTTAAAAATAGTAAATCTATTATAATAAACAAATTTACCATTTGCAACAATTTTACTATTTACTTCTGGCAGTTACTACAATAGTATGTTCCTCTACCATTTATTTTTATATTTTCTAACTTTTTCTTACATACTGGACATATTCCATTCTTTTTACCATGTACTAATAATTCATTTTGAAATAGACCATGTACTCCTTCACTCGAGGTAAAACTTTTTATAGTAGTACCTCCTAATTTTATAGCTTTATTTAAAACAATATTTGTATTATCTATTATTTTTTTACACTCTTTTAAAGTTATAGTATTTGATTTTCTAAGTGGATTTATTTTACTTAGAAATAAAATTTCATCATCATATATATTACCTATTCCTGTTATAATACTTTGATCTAATAAACTTGTTTTTATAGGAATAGATTTTTTTTGTAATTTATCATATAAATATTGTTCTGTTAAATTTTTATCATCAAACTCATATCCCATATCTTTAAGAGGTATTTCATTTAAATAATTATTTTTATCTAGTAAATGCATTTTTCCAAATTTTCTAACATCATGAAATCTCATTTCAGTTTTATCTGTAAATGTAAATACTACATGTTCATGTTTTTCTAATTTTTGATCTTTGGTTCTAAAGAAGAATTTACCTTCCATTCTTAAATGTATCAATAACACATCATTATCTAGATGTATAACTATCCATTTTCCTCTTGTAGTTATATTATTTATTTTTTGATTTTTAATTCTTCTTTTAAATTCTTTAATACTAGGATTTACTATTATATTATCCCAATAGATATCTACTTTTTCAATTGTTTTTCCTAATATTTTTGTTTTTAGTGATTTAACAACTGTTAATACTTCTGGTTTTTCTGGCATATTATCACCTACTTTGCTTCATACCAATCGTTACCTATTTCTATATCAACTTTAAGTGGTACTTCTAATTTATATGTATTTTCCATAATATCTCTAACTATTTCTTTTACTTGATCTAATTCATCTTTATAAACATTAAATACTAATTCATCATGTACTTGGATAAGCATTTTACTTTTTAATCCTAATTCCATAAATTTATCATATATTTCAACCATAGCTTTTTTTAATATATCGGCAGAACTACCTTGAATTGGAGTATTAAGTGCTATTCTCTCACCCATACTTCTTACCATATAGTTTTTACTTTTTAATTCTTCAATAACTCTTGTTCTATTCATTAATGTTTTTACATAACCATTTTTATAAGCTTCACTTTTAGCCTTTTCCATATATTCTTTAATACCTGGGTATGTTTCAAGATAATTATCAATAAAACTTTTAGCAGTTTTAATATCTACACCTAAGTCTTCTGATAAACCAAAACTACTTATTCCATATATAATTCCAAAGTTAACTGCTTTTGCAGTTCTTCTCATAGTTTTATCTACTTTATCCAACTCAACATGATATATATCACTTGCAGTTTGAGTATGGATATCTATATCTTTTTTAAATGCCTCTATTAAATTAGTTGCATTGGCAACAGCAGCAAAAATACGAAGTTCTACTTGAGAATAATCACTTGATAATATATATGAATTATCATCTGGAATAAATGCTTTTCGAATTAATTTTGAATATTCATCACGAGCCGGAATATTTTGAAGATTTGGACTAATACTTGATAACCTACCTGTTCTTGTTAAAGTTTGTGTAAAAATTGTATGAATGCGATTATCTTTTCTGATTTCATTTTTAAGGCCTACTGCATAATTTGCATATAATTTAGCTACTGTTCTATAATCTAGAATTTTACCAACTATTGGATGCATATCAATAATTTTATCTAATATTTCTTTACTAGTAGAATATTTGTTATCTTTTACTTTCTTTGGATATTTTATTTCTAATTTTTCAAATAAAATTTCACCTAATTGTTTTGGAGACATAATATTAAATTCACAACCAGCTAATTCATATATTTGTTTTTCTATAGCATGAACTTTTTCTTCTAATTCTTTACTAACTGAATCTAAGTAATCTCCATCAACTTTTATACCAGTAAGTTCCATATCAGCTAATACAAATGATAATGGCATTTCTATATCTTCATATAATTTTAATTCATCTTCTTCTTCTAATTTTTTTAAGATATCATCTTTTACTTCATATATAAATTTTGCTTTTTCTATAACTTCATTTTTTAAAGTTTCTTCATCTACTTTTTTAGGTTTTTTTAAACTTCCAAATAAATCTTCATATGGAACTATATCATATGATAAATCTTTAGCTAAATAACTTATATCATCTCTTACATTATAGTTTAATAAGTAAGCAGCTATCATAAGATCAAATGTTGTATTTTTAATTTTAACACCTAAATTACTTAATGATACAATATTCTTTTTATTATCATATGTATATTTATTATTAATTGAAGTAAAGATATCTTTATGTTTTTCTATGTCATCTTTAGGTATAAAGTAACCATATTCCCCATCATATAGTCCTATACCTATGATACTCCCTTTACTATAATTTTCTCCTACTATTTCAGTATATATTGAGTATTCTTTATTTATATCAAATTCTTCTATATCTTTTACTATTAATTCTTTTTTTACTATTTTATTTTCTTCTGGTTCTACTTTTTTATTAAATTCTATTTTTTTTAGTAATGAATTAAATTCAAATTCTTTTAATAAATTAATATATTCTTCTTTTTTATAACCTGTATATTTTAAATCTTCTAAAGTAAACTCTAATTCTACATCTTTATAAATTGTTGCTAAATCAAAACTCATATATGCATTTTCTTTATCATTTACTAATTTTTCTTTTGTTTTTCCTGTAACAGTATCAATATTATTATATAAGTTATCTAGGCTTCCATATTTTGAAAGTAAACTAATAGCAGTCTTTTCACCTATTCCTTTAACACCAGGTATATTATCACTTGAATCTCCCATTAGGGCTTTTAAATCAATCATTCTAATTGGTTCTACTTTATATGTATTAATAAATTCTTGTCTATCCATTCTAATAAAACCACTCTGTTTTAATAATTTAACATCTACCTCATCACTGATTAATTGAAGTAAATCTTTATCACTACTAACTATTGTTGCAATAAACTCATCTTCATTATCAACTATTTTAGCAACAGTACCTATAATATCATCGGCTTCATAATTATCTGTTTCATAATATTTTATTCCCATAGCATCTAATAATTCTTTTGCTTTAGGAAATTGTTCTTTTAATTCATTTGGTGTTTCATTTCTACCTGCTTTATATGATGCATATTTATCATGTCTAAAGGTTTTTCCTTTATCAAATGCCACTAATATATAATTTGGATTTTCCTCTTTTAATATTTTATTAATCATGTTTATAAATCCATATAAAGCATTTGTAGGAAATCCTTTAGAATTTCTCATGATAACACCTTGATATGCTGTTGCATAATAGCTTCTAAACATTAAATTATTACCATCTACTAGAATTACCTTTTTCATAACATCACGTATAATCAATCTTATAGAAATATTAATTAATTTCTTATTGATTGATCCCTTTCTATTTATATTTTTTTAT
>CANRQD010000082.1 GCA_947632685.1 uncultured Bacilli bacterium
AAAAAGAGAATTATTTTTCTCTTTCATAACTACATTCACTACATTTTATTTTATCTTTTTTTTCTACTAAAATTTTACCACATTGTGGACATTTTTCATTAATTGGCATATCCCATGAAGCAAATTTACATTTAGGATAATTACTACATCCATAAAATAATTTTCCTTTTCTAGTTTTTCTTTCAATAATTTTCCCATCACAATTTGGACAATCCATTATTTCTTTTACTGCTTTAACTTCTTTTTTAATATACTTACATTCAGGATAATTACTACATGCAGTAAATTCTCCATATCTACCTTTTCGAATTACTAAAGGATTACCGCATTCAGGACAAATTTCACCTGTTTCTACAGGAGCCTTTTTTTCCATTGAATCAAAAGCATTTTTTACACGTGGCTCAAATAATTTATAAAACTCTTCTAATACGTTATTCCATATTAATTTACCATCTGCAATATCATCTAATTCTTCTTCCATATCTCTTGTATATTCTACATTTATTAAATCAGCAAAAAATTCTTGCAATTTATCAGTTGTTTCTATTCCTATTTCAGTAGGTTTAAATTTCTTTTCAACTAATTCTACATAATTTCTTTGTTTTATTGTATCTATAATTGTTGCGTATGTAGAAGGTCTACCAATACCCAATTCTTCTAATTCCTTTATTAATTTAGCTTCTGTATATCTAGCAGGTGGCTTTGTAAAATGTTGTTCCTTTATGACATCATTAGTTGTTAGTATTTCACCATCTTTTAATTCAGGTAAAATTTTATCCTCACTTGATTCGTAATCTTTATATACTTTTAAATATCCATCAAATATTAATACCTGTCCTGTAGTTTTAAATTTATAATTATTATTATTTAAAACAATTGTAGTCTGATTTACTTTGGCATCTGCCATCAAAGACGCTAAAGTTCTTTTATAAATTAAACTATATAATTTAAATTCATCATTTGATAAATATTCTTTTACTTTTATAGGCTCCCTCATAATACTAGTTGGTCTTATAGCTTCATGAGCATCTTGAACATTTTCCGTTTTTTTACTTTTTTTAATATATCCTACATATTCCTTACCATAATTATCTAATATATATTTATATGCTGGTTTTGTAAAATCATCAGATAATCTAACAGAATCAGTTCTCATATAAGTAATTAAACCTACAGTTTCATTAGCTAGATCTATTCCTTCATATAATTTTTGAGCTATTGACATGGTTTTTCTAGCAGGAAATCCTAATTTTGTAGAAGCTTCTTGCTGTAATGTACTTGTAATAAATGGAAATTTACTTTTTTTATTCTTTGCTTTTTGCTCTATACTTTCTATAGTATAATCTTTTTCTATATTATCTAAAACTTTATTAGCATCTTCTTCACAAGTTAATTCTATATCTTTATTTTTATATTTAAATAAGCTAGCATCAAATTCATCAAATTTAGAAGTTATTGTCCAATATTCTTCAGGATTAAATGCTTCTATTTCCCTTTCTCTATCGACAATTAGTTTTAAGGCAACACTTTGAACACGACCAGCTGACTTAGCACCGATTTTATTTTGTAATAATTTTGAAAGTCTAAATCCTATAATTCTATCTAAAATTCTTCTAGTTTCTTGGCTTCTTACTAAGTTATCATCAATAACAGTAGGATTATTTATAGCAGCAATTACCTTATCATGGGTTATTTCATTAAATAGAACTCTTTTATAATTATTATCACTAATACCTAATGCATCTTTTAAATGCCACGCTATTGCTTCTCCTTCACGGTCTGGGTCTGATGCTAGATAAACTATATCACTATCTTTTACATCTTTTTTTAATTCAGTAATTACTTTCTTTTTACCCGATATTGGAATATAATTAGGTTTGAAACCATTTTCGATATCTACTCCAAGACCATATTTACCAGATGTTGCTAAATCTCTAATATGACCTTTAGAGGATACAACTTTATAATCACTACCTAAATACTTTTCAATTGTTTTACTTTTACTAGGACTTTCCACTATTACTAAATGTTTGCTCATTAAAACACTTCCTTCTTTTATATTTATACAAATTAAATTTATTTTTGTCAATTACATTTTATACATCTTACTATTATTATATTAGCTATTTTACAAATTTCCATAAAAAAATAAATACTTTTTTGTATTTATTTCTATAGACTATATTTTTTTAATACTTTATCTACATCAGATAAATTTATATCTGTTTTCTTATCTATTACCTTTTGCAATACAGGCATCCAATTTCCAGCATGACATTTATAATTTATATCACCATTAGGATGTTGTTTTACATATTCTCTAATTTCACCAATTGATCTAGTAGAAAATTCATTAAAATTATCTATAGTCATAATATATGCTGCACCAGATTGATTACTTATAGTTCCACTTGTTTTATCAAATTTTTCAAATATAACATAACCATTTTTTAAAATATGAGCTATATAACCATCAAATTTATTTTTACCCATTAATGTTGCATATATTTGTTCCTTATTACTAATATAAAACTTTTTCTTTGTTAATGCTAGATTATTATATTCTTCAACAGTTTTTCTAGTATTTCTACTATGCTTTTCATATTTCTTTCTTTCATTACCAGTATTTTCACTATTTGGAATATATACATCCTCTGTATTTATTATACTAAAATTCTGTAATGTTTCTTCGTTAAGTGTAGTTAAGCATTCTTTTACTTCTTCTGGTGTCCAACCTTTAAAAGCATCTTCTTTAAATCGTTTCATTCCAATTGTAGGATGTTTTTGTAAATATTCCTTTAAATCTTTAGAAAAGTCTATAAAGCTATAGTAATTACGATCTATATCGATAACAATATTTGGAGTATTTTCTTCTGTTTTATGCAAATAATAATTAATTGCATAATAAACAGTTGGATCAACTTCTTTTAATTGTGAACACATATTTAGTGTAGAAGCTGCTAAATAGAATAAAAACTTTTCTTTGTTAATATCATGAAATATTTCCGTATTTAATGAATTTTCATAGAAAAATTTTACTAACTCTTTATGTTGAACGATAATATCTGTTATATCTTTACATAAAATTTCTTTAAAAATAATCTCTTTTGGAATTTTTTCAATTAGATGGATACTATTATACAAAGAAGTCCATTTTAAATAATATTCATTTATATAATAATGATTTGAAATAAAATCTTTTATATCCTTAATATTATCCATATGATTAAGTTTAGTTCTAATTTCTTTTATATTTTTATTTGTTAATACTCTTACAGTATCGGCATCATTAAGTAAAATTGAAAATATAAAATCATGCTCTTCATCAGTTTCTTCCTTATTTTTACAAATAAAAAATTTAAGTAAATGGCTTATAAGAATATGGTAATTAAAATAAATACTTTTTTCTTCCGAATTACTTTCATATGAAAAAATATTACCCTTATTGAAAAATGATTGTACTACAGGAATAGGTAAACTAAATCTTTCTGCTAAATCACTACCTAGTTCTTCCATTCTTTTATGAAATACTCTTCTTTTATATTTATTGTCAAATAAACATTCTAATTCATTGATATTTAATGGTACTGGTAAACTATAATTAATACCAAAATTCATTAACTCATCGACTGTTAAATTACTTTCATTAATCATACTATCACCCCTAAAAGTGACACATATTATAACATAAAATTTATATTTTGTCAATTTACATTATTTTTCAAATAATCATTAACTGGTCCATAACTTTTTCTATGCTCTTTAATTATTCCATATTTATTAATTGCATCTAAATGTTTTTTAGTGGGATAACCTTTATTATTTTTAAAATCGTACATTGGATACTTTTTATCTAGTTCATATAACATTCTATCTCTTGTAACTTTTGCTATTACCGAAGCAGCTGATATAGTTATACTTTTTATATCACCTTTAATAATAGATGTTGTAGGAATATCTATATCAAGTGGCATTGCATCAATTAATATATGATCTGGTTTAATGTTACAATTATTAATAGCATCAATCATTGCTAGTTTAGTGGCCTCATATATATTTACTTCATCTATTTTTGCTTCCCCTATTATACCAACACCTATAGAAAGTGCTTGATTTTTTATTTCATCATAAAAATAATCACGTTTTTTTTCAGATAACTTTTTAGAATCAGTAAGTCCATCTAAATTAAATTTATCTGGTAATATTACACATGCAGCAACTACTGGTCCTACTAGTGGACCTCTCCCAACTTCATCAACACCTGCAATTAATTTTATACCTTTAGTTTTTAGCTTTCTTTCATATCTATAGTTATCTATTAATGATAGGTATAAATCTATTTTTTCTAATAATTTTTTATCAGCTTTTCTATTCATTACTTTTAAAACTTTTAAATATTTTTCTAATATATTAGTATCATAATTATGAGATATAGTAATACTTTCATTAAAAATATCCTTATAATTATTTTGAAATTCAACATCTAAAATTAAATTATTTATTTTTTGAAATAGTTCTTCTTTATTCATAATTACTATCCAATCTATCTAATGTTATATTACCTAAATAACCATTTTTTAAGTCTTGTACTATTATATTAGCAACTTTATCATAATCAGCAATTCCACCTTTTGATAAAGCCCCTCTTCTTTTAGCTATCATATCAAATGTTTCAATAAATTCTTCATCTATAGAACTAATACCATATCTCTCATATAAATTATTAGGATATAATTTCATCATTTTGGTTAAAATAAAACATGCTAGATCCATAATATCTAAAATTTCTTCTTTAATAGATGAAAGTGCTGCTAGGATATGGGCTGATTCTTGATTTTCTATTTTGGGCCATAAAATACCAGGTGAGTCTAATAACTCTATATCTTTATTAATTCTAACCCATGATAAGTTTTTCGTTATACCAGGCGTATTTCCAACACTAGCAGATTTTTTTCCTACTAATCTATTTATTAAGGTAGATTTACCTACATTTGGAACTCCTATAATTAAAGCTCTAACACTTCTAGGTTTTAAGCCTTTAGATATTCTTTTATCATTTTTCTCTTTAACTAATTCATTACTTATAGAAATTATTTTATCTGTAGGATTTTCATGCATTAAATCAACAGTTATAACAGTATATCCCATATTTTCATAATACTGGATAAATTTATCAGTTTCCTTTTTATCACAAATATCATATTTAGTCATAATCAAAATTCTTTTTTTATTACCAATTAGCTCATCAATATCAACTATTTTTGAAGATATAGGCATTCTAGCATCAATTACTTCATATATAATATCAATTAAATTTAATTTTTCTTTTATTTCTCTTTTAGTTTTTGCCATATGACCAGGATACCAGTTGATATTTATTTTATTTTCGTTATTCATCTCTACCACCTACTTTTTCTTCAATTAATTTTTCATTATCTATATATTTATAATTTAAA
>CANRQD010000083.1 GCA_947632685.1 uncultured Bacilli bacterium
CCTGCTATTAATAAGTGTGGCATTTTATTTATCTCACAAACCCCAATATCTCCCATAATACTTTTACCTAATGGAACCATTAATTTTTTATCACTAGAATTAACCATTTTCTTACTACTAATAATTTCATAAAAACTAACTGGTGTTGGAGCATCATTTGCAAACTCAATTCCTACTGTATTTTTTCCAGGTATTGGTGCCTCTATTCTGACATCCTTTTTTGCTAATGCTAGTGATATTTCACGATTAATTGCAGTAATTTTATTAACCCTAGTACCACTAGCTATTTCAAGTTCGTATTGAACAACAGATGGTCCTATGTGAACTTCAACTACTTTACCCATAATTTTAAAATCTTCTAATACCTTCTCTAATGTAACTATATTTTTTTCAATTAATTCTTGATTTGCACCTTTATTTTTCTTTTTAGGTTTATCTAATAAATCAAGACTTGGTAAAATATATGGCTTATTTGATATATTTGAATTTTTATAATCTGGTTTTGATTGATTATTATCTATAATATCATCTTTTTGAGCAACTTTAGTAACTTCATCTATACTTGATATTTTAATTTTTCTATCTTCTTCTTTATCATCAGAAATCGTATCCTCATTACCATCATTTATTATGACATTATTAGATTTATTTGATGAATTAATAGGACTTTTCTTTTCTCTTTTGTCTCTATTTTGCAGCCTTTCCTTAAATGAATCAACCATAGAAAATCCAATAAATAAAGAAAAACCAACTGCAACTAAAGTCCATGCTACAATTTGCATTCCATTATACGAAAATAATTTATCAAAAATAATTGCAAATATACCGCCTACTATTCCGCCACCAACAGAAACAATGTCAGAGGTAACACCAGTTTTCATAATACTATTAAATGCACTTACTAATTGATTTATGGTTTCCTTAAATATAACAAGAATATTACCATCATTTTGAAATACAAAATTTCTATGCATTAAAATTAAAAATCCCAGAACAAATAAGTATATTCCCATTAATCTTGAAGTAAAAAAATCTGGAAATTCTCTTTTAATTATCAAATATAAGCCTAAAAATAATAATACAATTAATAAAATCATATATATGGATCCAACTAAAAATATAGAAAATGAAGTTATAAATTTTCCAACTGGACCATACTTTCCCAAACCTAAAATTGCACATAATATGAATAAAACACCATAAAGTTCAGCTGAATGATCAAATGTTTTTTGTACTTTTTTCTTTTTTTTCTTAGCCATATACATACCCTCACTATAAAAATTATACCACTTATTATAAAAGTTGAAAAGAAAAAATAATAGCCAAATAAATAAACTATTATTTTTCTAATTCTAAAACTTCTATTTCTTCAACAACTGCCATTTGTTGTTCCATAATTAATTTTAGTTTTCTTTTAAAAATTTTAATATTATTTTCTAATGTTTCTGCTTTAATTTCTATTTTTTCAGCACGAAATAAGGCCTCATTAACAATACGACTAGCATTATTTTTGGCATCGTTAATAATCATATTAGATTCTTCTCTAGCCATACGTTTTATATTATCTCCAGCTTCTTCTGCCTTAATAATCGCATTTTTTAATGAATTTTCCAAATTTCTATAATGAATAAGTTCTTCTTTTAATTTTGCTATTTCATCACGTTGTTGTTTACACTTTTCGACTATTTCTTCAGTTTGTATAATTACTTCACTTACAAAATTATTAACTTCCTTACGATTATATCCATTGGTTTCATAACTGAATTTTTCCATAGAAATCACCTCAGAATATTTGTATTACCAATTAAATTCATCATCTTCCTCATCACTATCATTTTTTGCTTTTTTATTTGCTCCATGTGATTTAGCTATAGGTGAATTATCATCACTTATTTTTCCTTCTACATTTACATTATTAGGTGTACACAAAAATATACCTCCACCAAGTTTTTGAATATCACCATCAATTGCATATAGAGTTCCACTCAAAAAATCTACTATTCTTTTTGCTTGATCAGGTGTTACCCTTTTTAAATTTACAACAACAGCATTGCGTAACTTTAGATAATCAGCTATTTGTTGTGATTCAGAATATGCACGAGGTTCTAATAACATCATCTTTGAACCAGCTGTACCATTATCGTCTTGATATTCCTCTCTTGATTTTTTATAATATTCCTCCTCAACTGATGTTTCTATAATTTCTTCATCAGATCCAAATAAATTTTTTAATTTATCTAATGCCATATTTATACCTCCATTATGATTTATTTTATAACTATATATATTGTAGCACAAAAATTTATAAAAAACTATACAGAATATGGATTTTAATTTTCAATTTACCAATTATTGATACCAAATCTTTTCCAAATCAACATTATTACTATTAGGTGTAGGATTTGGCAATTCAACATACATAGATATTGGTACTTTAAAAGCTGAACCAAAAGCAATACAATTACCTGGTTGCAAGCTTTTTAATTGTTGAACAATTTCACTGGATATATTTGGAACCATATTTTTAATATAATTTAAATCTTTAGGATGCAGTGTTCTTAAAATTATAAAGTTAGAGCATTGTGATATTGCCGTATCTGAAAGTTCAGATGGTCTTTGTGTAATAAGCCCTAAAAACACACCATATTTACGTCCCTCTTTTGTTATTCTATCAAAAATATTATATCCTAAAATATCGGTATCTTTATCCTTTTGAACATATCTATGAGCTTCTTCTATTATTATATGAAATGGTATACTTCCCCTATTATTATTTTCTACTGCAACCAAAAATAACATCCTTGATAATATTTTTGTAATAACTTTAGCAAGCCTATCATCGATATAATTAATATTAAAATTAACAATTTGACATTTTTTTCCACTTATCTTATCTAACATTAAATTTTTAATATAATCTATTCTATCAACATATTCATCACATTCAAAATATATACTAGAACTGCCATTAGCAAGTGTATGAAGTCTAACACTTAATACATTAGCATTATCATATACTTTTTCACTTTTTAAGACACCTTCAGATATAAGAGCAAAATCCATTGCTTCTTCTAAATCCTTTAAATTATATACCTTTTTATCATCAAATTTTTCATCTTTATCATCATCTGCATCTTTATTTATAAAACTTCTAATAAATTCTGTTACTAATTCAATTTCTTGAAATTTACCATTTTTATCAATAAATAAACATTGTTTCAATGTTCTAACATATCCTGGCTGAACAATTTGAGTTTCCAAATTAAGCTCATTAGTATTAAATTTAGTTAATATTGCAGTAACTTGATCTCTTATTTTTGTAGAATTAGCTCCACTTAACAAAATATCTTCTAATGCTCTAGCAATAATATCATTTTTACGTTTAATTGTTTGATCAGTATTACCAGTTAAAATTTTTACTAATTTTAAAGCTTTTTCTATAATTGGTAATTGATTGGAATCTGTTACATCTAATAATAAGGCTATGTCATCAACATCTAAGAGCCATAAAGGAATTTTTATTATATCTGTTTCTGGATTTTTAGTATTTGTTGTATATGTTTTATATTGTATATTTGGATTAAATTTTGTTAAATTACTAAATGCATTAGTATATTCGCCATATGCATCAAATAAAAATATATTAGACTTAAGAGGGGGCATTTTAGTAGATATAAATAATTTTTGAATAATACTTGCAACAGTACAACTTTTACCAGAACCACTATTACCTAATATTGAAAAATGATTACTAAAAAAATCATTAACACTAACATTTATTCGATAATTTTGATATACAGTTGAATATCCAAAAAAAGTTTTTCCTTCACTAGAAATTTGTGAACCAAGTATTTTTTCTAACTCTTCTAAAGTAATAATTCTAATTTTAGATTTAAATGATGGTTTAGTAGAAAATCCTGGTAAAAATTTATCGTTTTTCAATTCACCAACAATATTTATTACCATTTTATCTTGACCGATATTAACAATTTCTCCAACAATTTTTTTTGTTTCATCTTCAAAAACAACATGTAAATTTATTAAATTAGTCTGATTATTTATATCTATATCCAATTTTACAAATACCTGATTATCAATAATCTCAATAATCTTTCCTAACATATACGCACCCTCTTATCCTTATATAATTATATCATATATCTATATAAAAAAAAAGAAAATTTTATATTTGAGTTTAGCAATTTAATTGAAAAAGTAATTTAATGTTAAGATATGATATTACAATTTAGTCTTAAATATATTTCAATAAAGATAAAACTTTAAATTAGTTCATATCTATTCTTTAATAAACATTTCATTAAAGAATTTTATACAACAAAATTCTTAAAATATAAATTAATATAATTTACCAATATTTTCTTAAATTTAAAGTAATTATGTATTAGTTATTAATATATTCTTTCTCATTTTTTAAAGAAAAAATATAAAAAAAGATAATAATACAATTGAGGAGGTACAATAAATAAAAATGGATAATTTTTTTAAATTAAAAAATAAAATAAATGAAATAAAAAAATTAGGTTGGATAAAATGTGAAAATTCATATTCTAATATAGCAGGAATAAAATTTGAAAAATTACTGGGTAAAGAAATTGAAAATTTTCCAATACCAGATTTTAATGGAATTGAAATAAAAACAAAATGTAAAAGTAGTAAATCAAAAATAACATTATTTAGTGCTACACCAGATAGTTTTCTTTTTGAAAATAAACGAATTGTTGAATTATATGGATATCCAGATAAACAATTGCCACAATATAAAGTATTAAATAATCATGTTTCATCTAAAACACTCACTTATATTGGAAATAATCATAATTTAGGAATTGAAGTTGATTGGGAAAATAGAAAAGTAATTCTAAATGTTTATTATGGTCAATTACAATTAATAGATAACTTAACATCATGGTCATTCGATTTAATAGAAGAAAAAATTAATCTAAAACTAAAAAAATTGTGTTATGTTAAAGCTGATAAAATTAATTATAAAAATAATACATATGTAAAATATTCAAATGACTCTTACTATAAAATGAAAAGTATAAAAACATTTTTTGAATTAATAGAAAATGGAAATATATGGATTACATTTAAATTAGGGGTATTTAAATCTGGTAAAAAAATTGGTAAACTTCATGATCATGGCACAAGTTTTGAAATATATGAAAAAGATTTAGAATTATTATATGACAAAATAATAATATAATTAGGGACCAAGGATTATAAATGGTTTAAATTTACACATTCATTATATAAAAAATCCTTTGTATATACAAAGGATTTATTTCTAAATGGTCGGGAAGACAGGATTTGAACCTGCAACCCCTTGGTCCCAAACCAAGTGCTCTACCAAGTTGAGCCACT
>CANRQD010000084.1 GCA_947632685.1 uncultured Bacilli bacterium
CTGTTCCTGTTACAGTTAAAGGTACTTGGAATGAAAATAGTAATGAATATGAGTATACAAATTTTGGAACACCTATTGAGGAAAATAAAAATACTAAAGAGCAACAAGTACAAAAGAAAAAGTAGATTTCATTTGACTTTATACTTATAATATGATAAAGTTATAAAAGCAAAGAAGAAGAACTAAAGGAGGAATTAGTATGGCTAAAAATTTATCATGTAAAACTCCAAACTCTGCTAATAACAGATCACATGCTTGTAATAAATCAAAAAGACAACAAAAACCAAACTTACAAGTAATTAGACTTGAGGATGGAACAAGAGTTAGAATCTCTGCTAAAGAGAAAAAAACATCAATGAAAAATGCTGCATAGTAGTATTTTTTTTTGCAAAAAAATAAGTAACAAGTACTTATTCACATAATACATCTCCACTTTTAGCTATCTTTTGTTTTACAGATTTTGATGTTTCATTTAAAGTATTTACAATCTGAATTTGATCATTTTTTGGGACTTTTTTAATATCAAGAATTTTTAAATCAATATTTATCGTTATTGTTAATTTATTATTAGTAAAACTTTGATTTACTTTTAAACCTTCTATATTTGAAAGTTTACCTAATAAATCTGCATATTTTCCACTTATAACTCTTATATTATTAGGACCAATATCACTATATTCCATAGGTTCTATAGTTCTTACCTCATTTACAGTTTGAAGATTCTTATTTTCAAAAATATAAGTATATTCAGTTTTAGTATTTAAACCAAGAGTTTGATCTTCTACTTTCTTTTTACATTTTAATATATTCTCATCTTTTATAATTTCTTCTTTATTATTTTTTTCTAGATTAATTCCTAAAAAATCTATTATATTATTATATAATCCCCCTATTATCATTAGTACAGCGCCAATTATTGTTAATGTTATAGGAATAACTAAGTTTTTTCGTTGCTTTTCTTTAATTTCTATTTTTTCTTGTTCTTCACCTAATGCTAGTAACTCTTTATTATCTTTCTTTTTTATTTTCCTTGCCATAATACCCCTACTTTCTATTTAATTATATCAAAGATTTATAAAAAAAAAAGAAAAACAAGTCGAATTAATTATTTTTCTTTTTAGCATCAAATTTTTTACGTTCTTCTGTATTTAAAATTCTTTTTCTAATACGAATAAAATTTGGAGTTACTTCTACTAACTCATCAGAGTTAATATAATCAAGTGCATATTCAAGGGTAATAGGTCTTGGTCTTTTTAGAACAACAGTATGATCACTTCCAGCAGCACGTACATTAGTAAGATTTTTACCTTTTGTTACATTTACTGCTAAATCATTATCACGATTACATTCACCTACAACCATACCTTCATAAACTTCCACACCTGGTTCAATAAACATAACTCCTCTATCTTCTAAGTTACCAATTGAATATGCTGTTGATGAGCCACTATCAACTGATACTAAAACACCAAGTTTCCTCTCACCTACATCAACTGTTTCTACTTTAGCATATTCTTTAAATGTATGATTCATTATACCATAACCTTTAGTTAAAGTCATAAAATCTGTTGAAAATCCAATTAAACCTCTAGATGGAATAGTATAATTAAGTCTTACTTGATTTTCAAAATTAGTCATATTATCCATTTTAGCGCCACGAAGCCCAAGTTGTTCAATAACACTACCTACACTATCTTCTGGTACTTCTATTTGTAAATCTTCATATGGTTCCATTTGAACCCCATCTATTTCTTTTATAATTACACTTGGTTTAGATACTTCTAATTCAAAACCTTCACGTCGCATATTTTCAATTAAAATACCTAAATGAAGTTCTCCACGACCTGATACTAAAAATGATTCATTAGTTGCAGGTTCTACTTTTAGACTTACATCTCTTTGAGTTTCTCTAAATAATCTCTCCTCTAATTTTCTAGCTGTTACTATTTTTCCATCACGTCCAACAAATGGAGATGAATTTGCACCAAAAGTCATTTGTAAAGTTGGTTCATCGATATGTAATACTGGTAATGGGATAATATTTGAAGTATCACATATTGTTTCTCCTACTGAAATATCAGCAAGTCCTGCGATTGCTATTATATCTCCTGCCTCTGCAGATTCTATTTCAATTCTTTTATAACCATAAAAGCCAAATAATTTTTGAATTCTAAACTGTTTTGTTCCACCATCTAATCTACAACAAGTAACCATTTGACCTGTTTTTATTTGACCATTGTGAACTCTACCAATTCCAATTCTTCCTACAAATTCATTATAATCAAGTAACGCTGGTTGAAATTGTAATGGCTTATCTATATCTCCACTAGGTTCTGGTATTTCTTCAATTATTGTATCTAATATTTCAGAAAAGCCTTCAGTTTGAGTAGATAAATCATCACTAAAAGAACATGTACCATTAAGTGCACTAGCATAAATAACTTTGAAATCTAATTGATCATCATCTGCACCTAATTCAATAAATAAATCTAATATCTCATCTAATACTTTAGAACACCTTGCACTTGGTTTATCTACCTTATTTATTACAACAATTGGTTTTGCTCCAGCTTCAAAAGCTTTCTTTAAAACAAGTCTTGTTTGAGGCATTGCTCCTTCATAAGCATCAACTACTAATAAAACACCATCAACCATATTCATAATACGCTCAACTTCTCCACCAAAATCAGCATGTCCTGGAGTATCTAAAATATTAATTCTAGTATCTTTATAATCAAGTGCAGTAGTTTTTGCTAATATAGTAATACCACGTTCACGCTCTAAATCATTTGAATCCATTGATACATTTGAAACATCTTCATTATCACGAAACATACCTGAATGTTTTAAGATTCCATCTACCAATGTAGTTTTACCATGATCGACGTGAGCAATAATTGCTACATTTCTTTTTTTCATATTTAACACTTCCTTGCAACGCAAACGATTATATCATATCTTAAAAAAAAATACTAGTATTTCATAGTATTTTATTTTTATTTTACTTTACTTACTATTAAACATTAATCCTTTATAATATTTCCATGCTAATACTTTAAATGCCAATCTATCAATTAATGATTCACTAATTACTTTTTTTTCTATTGCATCTTTAATTGAACTATAACTTTTATCATAATCAGTTGTAATTAATAAATTATTTCCTGCTAACACAGCTTTTACTGCTGCATCTTCTATTTCAGATACCGCTCCCATGGCTAAATCATCTGTAATAACTACACCAGTAAATCCTAATTCATTTCTCAATAAATTATGAACACTTGGTGATAGTGATGCTGCATTATCTTTATCAATACTATTTACAATATTATGACTAACTAATACTGCTTCTGCACCTTTATCTATACCTGCCTTAAATGGAGGTAAATCATTTTTCTTAATATCTTCTAAACTTCTATTATCAGTATTAGATTCACTATGAGTATCTTTATTATTACCATATCCAGGAAAATGTTTTAAAGTATAGGATACTTTACTCCCCTTACTTGCATCAATTACAGTTTCTGCAAATTTAGATGTTACATCAGTATTTTCTCCCAAAGCTCTATTATACATATAATCACCTGAATCAGTTGAAACATCTACTACTGGAGCTAAATTAAGATTAAGTCCTAAACTATTTAATAATTCACTTTTTTCTATTGTATCCTCTCTAATTCTATCTAGGCCACCTTCTTGATATAATTCTTTAGGGGATTTAAACTTTTGACTTCTTAAATTTGGATTACTACTAACTCTTACAACAGTACCACCCTCTTCATCTACTGCAGTAAGAATTGGAACTTTAGAAACTTCTTGTAATTCATTCATAGTATTAATAACATCATCTTTTGTTTTATCTTTAAAATCTTTTGCAAAAAACAAATATCCACCAAACTGTTTATCTTTTAATATTTGCTTTTGATTACTATCAGGATAACGTACTAATAAAATTTGATTTATTTTGTCATCTAAAGATAAATCCTTTAACTTTTTATAAGCTAAAACGTAATAATCACTAAATATACCATTATCTAAATAATCAGTAGGAATTCCATTTTCATCAGTTATAACACTTTTTATTTTATAACTTATAACTTTATTACTTTGTGAAAATTTATTTTTATCTAATACCCCTGTATATTCAATAACAACTTCATCTCCAACTGATGCTTTTATATTATCATTACTAAATCTATAGATAACATTATTACTATCTAATACCGTAATATTATTATCATCTAATTTCATAACAGTTGCTGAAAGTTTTTTTGAATTTTTAGTTTTTGTAATAGTTTTCTTATTACCATTAAAAGATACTACCGAAAATATACTAATAATAACCAAAATAGCTATCAAGACTGTAGAAAATATATTTTTCTTAAATGTAGAACCTTTTATATTACCCTTTTTCATACATTCACCTCACTATTATTATACTTTTTATTTTATATTATTATGTTTATAATATCAAAGATTAATCATTTTTAATAGACTTCTTTTTTATTTTTTTATAAAAATAACTAATTATTAATATAACTATTAATATTCTAATAGGAGTTTTTAATTTCCCAGTATAATTATTAACTATAGTCCAACCATTTCCTAATGTATATCCAACATATACAAAAATAAATGTCCAAGGAATACTACCAATTGTTGTGTATAAAACAAATTTAGGAAATGATAATCTCATAATTCCTATTGGTAATGATATTAAAGTTCTAATTATAGGAAAATTTCTACCAATTAAAGCTCCCATCATACCATACTTATTAAACCAAGAATCACTCTTATCCAAATCTTCTTCTTTCATAAAAAAATATTTACCATACTTTTTTATAAAAGGTCTTCCTCCAAAGTAACCCATAAAATAAATTACAATTGCACAAAAAACACTTCCAATAAGACCAGTTAAAAATGCTCCCCATAAACTAAAAATTTTTTTTGATGCTAAAATACCACCTGTTGCTAAAATAGCCTCACTAGGAATAATTATAATAACTGCTTCTAATACCATACCCAAAAACATACCAAGATAGCCATAATCATTAATTAGATTTAAGATATAATCAATCATAAAATCACCTAAATAATTATATGAAAAAATAAATTAATTTAATTACTCAATATACTATTAATCACATATTATTTAAGTCATTTGATATATTTTTTAGAACTTTTGAAGAGAAAACTGTTGACAATTTAAATTTTTTTAGTATAATTGAAATTGTCTACTTGATTTAGTCGAGCCAAGGTTCGATTAATTATAATTGCGGATGTAGTTTAATGGTAGAACCTTAGCCTTCCAAGCTAACTACGGGAGTTCGATTCTCCTCAT
>CANRQD010000085.1 GCA_947632685.1 uncultured Bacilli bacterium
CCCCCCCCGGACACTTTTGTCAATAAATTTTTTTACCACAAATAAAAAAAAGAATGCTTTTGCCTCTTAATTTTGCAGAATTATATACCTAAATATTTTCTTAATTCATCTTTACTCATAAAACCTACAGAACTATTAGATACTTCACCATTTTCAAATATAAATAAAGCTGGTATTGACATTATACCGTACTTTTTAGATATTTCTTCTGCTTTATCAACATCTATCTTATAGTAATTATATGTATCATCTTCTTTTGCTATTTCAGAAATAACAGGTGATAACATTTTACAAGGACCACACCAATTAGCATAAAAATCTACTAATACTTTCTTATCTGATTTTAAAACTTTATCTTCAAATTCATTCTCATTTATTTCAATAACATCCATAAATAAACCTCCTTTTTTTTACATTATAACATAATATTAGTATTTTTATTAAAAATGACAAAAAAAGTTAAAATTTTTGCATTTTTTTATTGACAAATTATCAACTTTCGGTTAGTATAAAAAGCACCAATTCGGTATTAGGCGAATTGGTCGCTAGTATCACACTAGCCAACCCCTTTTTATTCTTTTTGGAGACTGCCTCTCAGGGGGTGCAGTCTCTTAGATTAAAAATTAAAAGAAGGCTATTAAGTCTTCTTTTTTAGTTGTTTTTATTTTCTAAATTTTTATAAAATTCATATCTTTTCTCTGCATTAAGTTTATTTTTTTCCAATTTATCTTTATAGTCTTTAGATACTTTCTTTAAAGAACGATATCTATCTTCTCCTGAAATAAATTCATAGTATTTAGAAAAGTCTGCTTTACTATCCATACTAAATTTTTCTGTTTCTGGATTATAATGGAAGATAGGAAAATATCCACATTTAGTAGCATCTTGTTCTTCTGCTAAACTATTTTTCATACCTTTAATAATTCCTTGAGCAATACATGGAGCATAAGCAACTATAATAGATGGACCATTATAACTTTCAGCTTCTTTCATAACCTTGATGGCTTGTTGTGGATTAGCACCTATCGATATTGCACCAACATATACATGTGGATATGTAAGAGCTATTTTTAATAAATCTTTTTTAGCTACATTTTTACCAGTTGATGAAAACTTAGCTACTGCACCTACACGTGTAGATTTAGATGATTGTCCACCAGTATTTGAATATACTTCTGTATCAAGTACTAAAATATTTACATTTTCATTACTAGCTAAAACATGATCTACACCATTATAACCAATATCATAAGCCCATCCATCTCCACCTACTAACCATACTGATTTAGGTAAAATATAGTCTTTTAAACTCTTTAACTCTTCTATTTTTGTATTATCTATAATATTAAATAAATTATTAGCCGTTTCAGAATTAATTTCTTTTATGTAGGCTTTATATGTTTCTTGTTCACTCTTTTTTACATTTTTTATATTAGTTTTAATAAGATTTACAATTCTTTGTTTCATTATATTATCAGCTATTTTCATACCATAACCAAATTCTGCATTATCTTCAAATAAGGAATTAGCCCAAGGAACTGAATATGCCATATTAGGTGCAGTTGATCCATAAATAGATGAACAACCTGTGGCATTACTTATTACTAGTCTATCACCAAATAATTGTGTTAAAAGTTTTAGATATGCAGTTTCTCCACAACCAGCACATGCACCACTAAATTCAAATTTAGGCTTTCTAAATTGGCTTCCCTTAACTGTATCCACAGTCATAACATTCTTTTCTTTTATTTCATCAAATAAATATTTATATTTTTCTTCTTCTTTTGATGAATCAAGGATTTTCTTTTCTACCATTTTAATGGCTTTATTACCACGTTTTCCAGGACATATTTCACTACATAAACCACATCCTGTACAATCAGGAATACTAATACCTATAGTATATTTTAATTTACTATCTTTTATATTAGAATTAATAAGTTGTTTTCTAACATTTTCTGGAGCATCCATCTCTTCATTTTCATCTAGTAAAAATGGTCTTATTACAGCATGTGGACATACTAATGAGCATAAATTACAAGTAATGCAATTTTCACTATTATAGCAAGGTACAAAATCACTTATATCTCTTTTTTCATATTTAGTAGTACCTGCTTCAAATGTACCATCTGGATTTTTTATAAAACTACTTACTGGTAATAAGTTACCGTCCATAGAATTCATTCTTTCAAAATCCGTCTTTTTACTTTGAGTTTCCATATCATAATCTACATCAGGTATTTTTACACTAATAACACTATTTATTCCTTTTTCAAGAGCATTAATATTTTTTGCTGCAAGGTTGCCACTTTTATTCTTAAATCTAAATGCTAAATTTTCTTTTATAACTTCTTTTGCAAAATTAAAATCTATTATTTTACCTAATTTAAATATTAACACTTCCATTATTGCACTTATTTTTCCAGGTATACCTTCTTCACTTGCAATTTTATTAGCATCAATAATATACATCTTTATTTTTCTATTTTGTAAAATTTGTTTATCTTTAACACTCATAATTTTTAATATTTCATCAGGAGTTTTATTAGTATTTAATAAGAAAATTCCATTTAATTTTATTTTATCTAACATACTAAGTTTCTTTAAATAACTATCTTGTGTGCAAACAATAATAGATGCTTTTTCAACATAGTAAGTAGATTTTATTGGGGATTTATCAAATCTTAAATGACATAAAGTATGACCACCTGATTTTTTAGAATCATATTGAAAATAACCTTGTACATAAGCTCTTGTATTATCACCAGTAATCTTTAATAAATCTTTACAAGCAGAAACCATACCATCTGAACCATATCCATATACTAAAAATTCTATATTTGTAGTTGGTAATTTGAAATCTTCTTCATATTTTATAGATAAATTTGTAACATCATCATTAATACCTACAGTAAAATTATTATGCATTTCTCTACTATCTAAAAAGTCATAAACTCCTTTTATCATCCCAGGTGTTGTATTTTTAGATGATAATCCATACCTTCCACCTATTACAGTTACTTTTGACTCAGCCTCACTTAAAACTTTTAAAACATCTAAATATAAAGGTTCTCCACTACTACCTGCTTCTTTAGTCCTATCAAGTACAGCAATTTTTTTAACAGACTTTGGTAATGCCTTTAAAAAGTATTTAGAACTAAATGGTCTATACAAATGTACTTCTATAAGTCCTACAGCTTGATTTTTTTCTTCAACTAAATAATCTATTACTTCTTTTATAGTTTCACAAACAGATCCCATTGCAACGATTATTTTTGTTGCATTTTTACTACCATAATAATTAAATGGTGCATAATTTCTACCAGTTATTTTATTTATATCTTCCATATAACTATTTACTATATCTGGTAACTTATCATAATATTCATTTCTAACTTCGGTTGCTTGAAAATAAACTTCCTCACTCTGATTAGTACCACGAGTTACAGGATGAAGCGGATTTAGAGCGTTATCTCTAAAATTTTGCAAAGACTTGTAATCGATTAACTCTTTTACTTTTTCTTTATCAATAACATCTATTTTTTGTAATTCATGAGAGGTCCTAAAACCATCAAAAAAATTAATGAATGGAATTTTTCCTTTTATGGTAGATAAATAACTAACATTTGTTAAATCCATTACATCTTGTACAGAAGATGATGCTAAAATTGCAAAACCAGTTTGCCTAGTAGCATAAATATCTTGATGATCACCAAATATTGATAAAGCATGAGTTGCGATACTTCTTGCCGCTACATTAATAACACAAGGTAGCATTTCTCCCGCAATTTTATACATATTTGGAATCATAAGTAATAGTCCTTGACTAGAAGTAAATGTAGAAGATAAACATCCCATTTGTAGTGCTCCATGAACCATACCAATAGCACCAGCTTCACTTTCCATTTCTACTACCTTTACAGGAATATTAAAAAAATTAGTTAATCCCTCATTACTCCATTTATCAATAACTTCTGACATAGGTGAAGCCGGAGTAATTGGATAGATTCCAGCTACTTCTGTAAAATTATATGCATTATAACTACATGCTTCATTACCATCCATTATTTTTTTCATGACTATTCCTCCTAAGATTATTTATATAACTATATTAATTATATAACAAAATCATGACTTTTGCTATAAAGTTTATATTAATATTATATCTAATTAATATTTGCAAGAAAAAAGACTACTTAAATGTAGTCCTAATAATAATTTTAATTAAATCTTTTTTTAATTGTATAAGCTATTCCGCATCCACTTACTGTTATTAAGCTTAGTAATAGATATAGGTTTATATCTGATGTATTTGGATTAGCTTCATTTTTTGGTTGTTCAGTATTTTCATTTTCTTTTGCTTTTTGTTCATCTAATATTTTCTTTTCTTCTGGTCCATTGTATGCTATTGTTGCTGTTCCAGCTTTAGCTGCTTCCATTTCAGTATTTACTGGATATAAAATAGTTGTTGCTGGATCTATTTCAATTATAACTGTATATTCTGTTTCAGTTGGAGCACTACCATTTCCCATTGCAAACTCAAATGTATATTTTAAAGATGTTCCTGCTTCTAATGCAGCTTTTAGTTTTTCTTCATTGATTCCTACATATTCAGTATATGATTTACCACTATCTTGAGTTACTTCTTCAAAAGTATCTTTACCTGGCACTTTTACGTATAACTTATTACTTCCACTACTACTATCAGTTGGAGCAGTTACCTTGAAACCAATCCATGCATAACCTTCTGGTCTATCATTACTATCAGTTTCTTCTGTTCCTTCTTCAAGCATAACAAAGCTTTTACCACTATAAGTAAGTGTTGTTTTATTAGCACCTATTAATGGTGTTGCTTCTTCATCATCAACAAGTGAGTCACCTGCATCATGTGTAATATCTTCAAAACTCCAACCATCAGCATATACATTAGGCATAAACATTAATCCTGCAACTAATATTGCTGCTAACATTACAATTTTTTTCATATTTTATCTCCCTTCTTATCAAAATTATATAATAACTACCCCCCCCCCGAGTCAATATTTTTTA
>CANRQD010000086.1 GCA_947632685.1 uncultured Bacilli bacterium
CCCCCAGAGCGTTTTGTCAAATAAAATTTAACGACTATACAAAAATAAAACTTCATGTTATAATAGGCCTAGTTTGGAGGGGATATTATGGCTATACCTGTTGTTGCAATAGTAGGAAGACCTAATGTTGGTAAAAGCTCTTTTTTTAATAAAGTTATTGGCCAAAAACTTGCTATTGTTGAAGATACACCTGGAGTTACTAGAGATAGATTATATCAAGAAGCAACTTATAATAATAAAAGATTTTATTTAATAGATACTGGTGGTATTGATGTCGAAAAAGAAATTTTTAATGAAGAAATAAAAATACAAGCAGAAATTGCTATTGAGGAAGCAGACGTTGTAGTATTTATGGTAGATGGTAAAGAAGGTATTACACATAATGATTTAGTCGTCAGAGATATATTACGAAAAAGCAAAAAACGTATTATTGTTGCAATTAATAAAATTGATGTTAAAACAGCACAGGATAATATCTATGACTTTTACGAATTAGGTTTTGATACATATATTCCTATAAGTAGTATTCACAACATTGGATATACAGAATTAATGGATAACATTACAATGGATTTTAATACTATTGATAAAGAAGACACTGATGAAAGATTAAAATTTTGTATTATTGGTAGACCTAACGTTGGTAAAAGTTCATTAACTAATGCATTGTTAAACGAAGAACGTGTTGTTGTATCAAATACAGCTGGTACTACTAGAGATTCTATTAATTCTATTTTCAAATATCATGGTGAAGAATACATACTAATTGATACAGCAGGTATGAGAAAAAAAGGCCGTATTTTTGATAACGTTGAAAAATATAGTTTAATCCGTTCTATGCGTGCTATAGACTCTAGTGATTTATGCTTAGTGGTTATAAATGCAGAAGAAGGTATTACTGAACATGATAAACATATAGCAGGATATGCAATAGAACGCGGCAAAGGTTTAATATTTGTAGTTAATAAATGGGATTTAGTTAAGGATACTACAATAGCAGAATTTACCAAACTTATGAAAGCAGAATTTCAATTTGCAACATATGCCCCTATAGTATTTTTATCAGCTCTTACCAAAAAACGAATTCATACATTAATGCCTGAAGTTATTAAAGTTTTAGAAAATATAAAAAGAGAAATTAAAACCAGTATATTAAATGATGTTATTCTAGATGCATATCAATTAAATAAACCTCCTTCATATAAAGGTAAACGTTTAAAAATATATTATTCTATGCAAACAGGAGTTAAACCACCTAAATTTACATTAAGAGTTAATAATAAAGGATTAGTTCATTTTTCATATGAAAGATATTTAGAAAATAAGTTACGTGAAAACTTTGATTTACAAGGAACACCTATAGTGATACAATTTAAGAATAGGAGTGGTGATTAATGTTTTTTAACCCAAAAGATCCAAAAACTGAACTTGATAGTTTAGATAGGGCTTTAGAAATACTACAAGATCGTTATGACAAAAAAGCTATTACAATTGAACAATTTTCTAAAGAATGTCAAGAAATTGCCAAAAAACGTGAAAAATATCAAAAACAATTAGAAAAAAAAGAAAAGAAGATGTACTAATGGGTACATTTTTTTAACATATTTTTCTTCCTTACATATAATTATATAGGAGGAGTTTTATGTTTGGAGATAGTTTTTTTAAAAAAGTAGAGAAAAAAACTAATGTAGATAAAAATACAATTATGTCTCTTGCAAAAAAGTTACAAGATTCTAATAATATGAAAGATGAAAAAGTACTTAGAGATATGGTTCAAGAAATATCTTCAATTACAGGTAAAGAAGTTAGTAAGGAAAGAGAAGATAAAATTGTAAATGCTATTATTAAGGATAATGTTCCTAAAGATATAGATAAAATGTTTTAAGGACTTAAATAGTTCTTTTTTTCTTGCATATATACCTTTTTTTAGACATAAGCTTAAATGAATAAAGGAGAATGTATATGGAAAAGCAAGAAATTATTAAAAACATTGCTGCCCGTAGTGGTGGTGATATATATCTAGGAGTTGTTGGTGCTGTTAGAACAGGTAAATCTACTTTTATTAAAAGAATGGTTGAAACTTTAATTGTTCCAAACATTGAAGATGAATATGAAAGAAAAAGAGCACTTGATGAAATACCTCAAAGTGCAGCTGGAAAAACTATCATGACAACAGAACCTAAATTTGTACCTAATAATGCTGCTAAAATAGGTATTGATGATTTTAGTTGTAATATTAGATTAATAGATTGTGTTGGATACGTTATTGATAAAGCCGTAGGTGCTGAAGATGAAAATGGACCACGCATGGTTAAAACTCCTTGGTATAATGAAGATATACCTTTTGTAGAAGCTGCTGAAGTTGGTACTGAAAAAGTAATCAAAGAACACTCTACTATTGGTATAGTAGTAACTACAGATGGTTCTATTGGAGAATTTGATAGAAGTGATTATTTAGAAGCAGAAAACAGAGTCATAAGTGAGTTAAAAAGTATTGGTAAACCATTTATTGTAATTTTAAATTCTGTACATCCTACTCTACCTGAAACTGAAAGATTGGCTAATTCACTTAAAGATGAATATGATGTCCCAGTTATTCCTATAAGTGTTGAAGCTATGGGTGAAAAGGATATGTATAATATCTTAAAAGAAGCATTATATGAATTTCCTGTATTAGAAGTTAAAGTTAATATGCCTGAATGGATTGCAATATTAAATCATGATCATAAAATAAAAAAAGAATATATTAAGTGTATTAAAGAAAGTGTAGTTGAAGTAGATAAATTAAGAGATATTGATTCTATTACAAATCATTTCTTAAATAATCCTATGATTGAAAAAAGTTACTTATCCGATGTTGACCCATCAACAGGTATAGTTACTATTAATTTAACTGCTCCACCTGATTTATATAATGAAACTCTTACAGAAATAATAGATGTTGATGTTAATAATAAAGCTGACTTACTTGCATTATTTCAAGATTTTAATATTGCAAAACGTGAATACGATCAAATAAAATATGCATTAAAAATGGTTAAACAAACAGGTTATGGTGTTGCTGTACCATCACTTGATGATATGAAATTAAATACTCCTGAAATAGTTAAACAAGGACCTAGATATGGTGTTAAATTAAAAGCAATCGCCCCATCTATTCATATGATTAGAGTTGATGTAGAATCTACTTTTGAACCTATCATTGGTAGTGAAGTTCAAAGTAAAGAACTTATTGATTACTTAATGAAAGATTATAAAACAGATCCAAAAAGCATTTGGAGTAGTGAAATATTTGGTAGAAGTTTAGATAATATTGTACAAGAAGGAATTCAATCTAAAATAAATTTAATGCCTGATAATATTAGATTAAAACTACAACAAACACTAACTAAAGTAGTTAATAAAGGTTCAAACAATATGATTGCTATAGTAATATAAGAGGATACCCTCTTTTTTATTTTATAATTATTGAATTATTTAACATTTCTTTAACCTCATTACCATAAATAACATTTATCATATCAGTTATAGTATCTATATTCTCTATATCATCACTATCTATATAAAATTTATTATCATAATATCTTATTTTTGAATTAGGAAATAACTCATAATATTCTGTTTCTAAAAAAAATTTTTCATTTGGGTATATAACTATTCTAAAATCTGTAGTATTAGAAAATTCATTATCATCAATTTTAATAATATTTAAAAACACTCCTAATTTTTGATTAGGATATACTTTTATTTTATAAAAACCAGATAAATATATACTATATCGTACCTCTATTTTCTTAATTAAATCCTTAATTATTTCTACTAATTCTAATTTATTATTTAGATCAATTTGTTTAAAATAGAAAGTATTAAAATATGCATTTATTAATTCATCATTAATCTTTTCGACCTTCACATTATCACCTATAATATAGTATGAAAAAAATATAAGTTGGTTCTTTTCATACTGTATTATAATATTATAATTTCTATTTATTTATCTCTACTACTGCTCTTACTCCACGATTATTAGTCAATGTATCTTGTAATGTCAATATACCTTGATTTGAAATAAACCATTGCTCAGAAGAATTAATAGCCACGGACATAGTCCAATATGATTCATCAAAATCATCTCCATTATAGCTTCCCCCATAATCTATTGAATTTTTTAAATAATTATGCATAAAATCTGGACAAGAACCACAATTATATTTATTAAAACTATTTTCTAATAATCTATCATCCAATGCAGCATTTTTCCATACCAAACAACCAGTATTTCCTGCTTCTTGGGCTGTTATCATTCTAGCCTTTACTTTTTTTCTATCTAAAATATATATATTTTTTTCACCCCTTATTTTATAATCTCCTTCATAGTTATATGCACATCCTGAATAGCCTAAACTTTTTGTATCATCACCTATTGAGTAATTTAATTCATTTACATTATTCCAATTTTTTGTTTGTTCTTCTAATTCAGTTAAAGCAGTAATTGGACCTTTTGAGATATCATTATCATTCCATACTATATTATGTATAATATTTTTTTGGCTTTGTAATGTTAATTTTTCTCCATCATCATGCACTACATGAAATCTTACTTTTTCTTCATTATTTACCATATATTCTATTATTGTTCCTACTGGACATACCCCTTTTGCTTTATTCTCATAACAACTAGTTGCAAAACATGTATCTTCTTCTCCATTAATACAATAAGTTGGAGATTTACTATTTTCATCATATTTATATGCTTTTACTATATTACGATTTAGATTATCATTTGGTATATATTCTTTATATGAATTTATTTTTTGATATAAATCATCTATCGCTCCTTGAACATTATTTGATGTTCCATGACTTGTTCCAGTATTATATGATACCTCATCACTTGATAATACTGTTTGTGATGCATATACTACTGTTGCTGATATTAATATTCCTATTACTAATCCTAATATTATTTTATAATGCTTTTTTATTATTTTTTTCATTGACCTGTCTCCCTTATTTTTCTTATCTACATCTAAATTCTACC
>CANRQD010000087.1 GCA_947632685.1 uncultured Bacilli bacterium
ACTATAAATAGTAAGAATAGTAAAAGGAAGATAATTATTACTAAAGATAGAATTAAAAAATCCTTCTTGTTCATATCATCGCCTCCTTCTTTTTAGAAGTTTGGCTCCACCCAACTTATTAAATGTTCCTAGTAAAATTATAACAAACATTTGTTTTATAATCAACATTAAATTTTAAAATAAATTAGTTTATATTTTATCTAATATCTATTATAATAATATTGGTGATTTATATGAATTATGTAACTTTAGTAAATAAGGAATTTTTAATAAAAGATTCCTTTTATAATGGAATAAAATTAGTAGATATATTGAATATAAAAAATAAAAAAATTAAAATAGAAAAGAATACTTATGATGCTTATATAAAATTAAAAGATTTTATAAAAGATGAGTTAAATGTAGAAATAGGAATAGATTCTGCATATCGATCTTTTGAAGAACAACAAGATATATATAATGATTTTGTAAAAAAATATGGAATAGATTATACAAACTCTGTAGTAGCAAAACCTAAAACAAGTGAACATCATACTGGTCTTGCAATAGATATTAGTATAAAAAAAGATAATAAATTTTTAATTGAAAATAAAGATTTAGAAAATGAAGAAGAAATATTTAAAAAAATACATAAATATTTATATAAATTTGGTTTTATTTTAAGATATCCAAAAAATAAAGAAACTATTACTAGTTATAAATATGAATCATGGCATATTAGATATGTTGGAGATATACCTGCAAAAATTATATATAATAATAATTTATGTTTAGAAGAATATTTAAATAATTATAGTGGAGTATTAGTAGTTAATAAAAAAAAGAATATGACTTCTCGTGATGTTGTAAATAAAGTTAGTAAAATATTAGGAATAAAAAAAATAGGTCATACTGGAACACTTGATCCAATGGCAGAAGGTGTATTAGTTTTAACTATAGGTAAAGCTACAAAATTAGGAGAATTATTAACATCATATGAAAAAGAGTATATAGCAAGCTGTGAGGTAGGAAAGCTTACTGATACTTTAGATATAACTGGTAATGTTATTAAAGAAAAAAATCCTACAAATAAAATTAATTATAATGAAATAATTAAAAATTTTAAAAAAACTTATATGCAAGAAGTACCAAAATATTCTGCAGTTAAAGTAAATGGTAAAAAATTATATGAATATGCAAGAAATAATATAGATATTGAATTACCTAAAAAGGAAGTTACTATAAAAGAAATTGAATTATTAAGTGAATCTGATAATACTTTTAGTTTTAAGTGTTTAGTTTCAAAAGGAACTTATATTAGAAGTTTAATAAGAGATATGGGTGAAAGTATTAATGAATATTTTACAATGAGTAGTCTAATTAGAACCAAACAAGGTAAGTTTTCTATTGATAACTCATATACTTTAGAAGATATTTATAATAATAAATTTGAAATATTAAATATTATGGATATCTTAGATTATCCTAAAATTATTTTAGATGATAAATTATATAAACTAGTATCAAATGGAGTTAGAATAAAGAATAATTATAAAATAAAGGATAAAGTATTAATGGTTTATAAAAATAATACATTAATTGCTATATATGAGAATGATAATAATATATTAAAAATGTGGAAAAAAATAAATTAATATAGTATTATTAAATATAATAGAAGAAGTAGGTGAAGTGATGATAAATAATGAAAATAGTAGAATAAGTAATTTAATAAAATTAGGTGTCTTTATGATATTATTATCTGCTTTTATATTCTCTACTACCAATTGGAGTTCAATGAATGGAATATTAAAATTTTTATTTTTAATAGTATTAGGTATAATATTTTATGTACTATCAATATTTACAAATAAGAAATTAAATTTAAAGATAAGTTCTTTAGTATATTGGGGTTTATCAATAATATTTTTCTATTTTTCATATTTTAGTCTAGGTTATTTTAAATTATTAGGTAATTGGTACTCCTTTTTTGGAGATGGTTCCAAACTATTTATATCAAATATATTTTTAGTATTAGGTATATTATTTATAATTTCTTATAAAAAAATAAATAAAAATATCTTTCTATTTTTAGCTTGGAATACTATATATTTATCATTATTAGTACTATTTTCATTTTTTAAAATTAATCTCATATATGGACTTATAATAATAAATGTTATCGCAATAGCATTTAATTTTATTAATATAAAAAATAATTATTTACAAACATTGAAATCAAATAATAAATTTTTAGAATATATTCTTATATTAATATTTATGTTTTTATCTACTAAATCATATAAAATAGAATCAATAATATTTAGTGTAATATCATTTATAAGTTTATTTATAATAAATTATGAGGAAGATAAAAATTTAACATTCTTTGATTTTATTATACCTTTTATAACATTTATAATGATAATTAAAGATGTTTTATTATTTAATTTTGATACAGAAATTAATTTTCTTTTATTTGTAATAATTAATTCAGTAATAGTAATTATTTGTAAGTTATTATTTAATAAAAATAATTATTTAATGAATTCCATTTATATAAATAATTATATATATGGTATTATTTCAGGAATTGTATTATTATCTACTAATAAACTTTATTTTTTAGTAGAAACTATTATATTATTAATTGTCAATATAGAAAATTCTCTTTCTAAAACTAATAAAATAGAAAAACATATAGAACCATATAAAGTAATGCTTTTTCTAATTTCTCTATATACATATATAGCTCTTAAAAATTGGATTAATATAGAATTATTATTAATAGTTAGTTTATTTATATCTTTATTTCTTAGTTATATTTCAAAAGATAAAACTAATAAAATTATATATTATATTATAGTCGTAGTTATAATGTTTATAATGACAGGTATAATATCAAAAACAGATATTTATTTAAAATTATCTATAATATTATCTTTAATTGCAGGTTCATTGTTATTAGCAGTTATTAATAAAAAAAATGAATTTAATTACCAAATATTTAATTATATATTCTATATTTTTATAATTATTACAACTTTTAATAACTTTAATTTATCTGTAGTAATATATAGTATAATATCAATAATTCTTATCCTATTATTATCAGTAATTAAATTAGATAATAAAAAAACATCTTTAAAAATATCTCTTGTTGCTATAACAATACCATTATATAATTTAGTAGAATATGGTATAGATATTGAAAATTATAAGATAATAATGTCATTATATTTAATTTTACTAGCATTTATATTTGATAAAATATTAAAAGTAAATGATAAAGTAGTTAAAGTTAGTATATTATATATTCTTGCAATTACTGAATTATTTTATGAACCATTACTTTCAATTATTATAATGGGAATTTTATTAATTTTAGGAATTATTTATTTCTATAATAAAAAAGAATATAAAGGACTATATATATTTTCAATTATTGCGTTGATATTTACTATAATTTATGAATTAGAACCTTTTTGGTTAAGTATTCCATTTTGGTTATATTTATTTATTGGTGGTATAGTAATAATTTTATTAGTAACAAAAATAGAATTAAAAAAGGGTAATAATAAAGAAGAAATAACTGTTATTAATAATAATACTGTTAATAATATTTCTGAAGATAAAAATATTGTATTGAATAATTATTGTACAAATTGTGGTGCTAAACTATTGCCACCAAAAAAGTATTGCCAAAATTGTGGTAAAAAACAAATGTAAACTAAACTTAAATATAGAGAATAAATTAATATTGAGGTAAAAAATACTAGACAAAATAAAAAAAATTTAGTATATTATAAATGCTTACTGATTCCCAGTTTAAAGAATTTCCGACTTTTTACTTGGAATTTGTGAATTATAGAGAAAGGAAGTGTTAATATGGCATTAACAAAAGAAAAGAAAGCATCTATAGTAAAAGAATTTGCTAGAGATAAAAATGATACTGGTTCTGCAGAAGTTCAAATAGCTATTTTAACTGAAGAAATTAAAGAACTAACAGAACATTTAAAAGTACATATTCATGATTATCATTCAAGACGTGGACTATTAAAGAAAGTAGGACAACGTCGTAATATGTTAAGCTATTTAGCTAAAAAAGATATTACTAGATATCGTGAAATTATCAAAAAATTAGGATTAAGAAAGTAGACGCTCTTATTAGTAGTGTCTATTTTTTTAGAAAAGGGAGTAAAATATGAAGAAAAAGCAAAAATTTGAATTAGATTTTTATGGAAGAAAAATAATTGTAGAACATGGAGAACTTGCTAAACAAGCAACAGGAGCAGTACTTGTTAGATATAATGATACTGTAGTTTTAACTGCAGCGGTAGTTAATAAAAATGTAAATCTATTATCTGATTTCTTTCCACTAACTGTAAATTATCAAGAAAAATTGTATTCAGTTGGAAAAATTCCAGGTGGATTTATTAAAAGAGAAGGTAGACCTACAGATAATGCAACACTTGCAGCAAGAATGATTGATAGACCTATGAGACCATTATTTCCAGAAGGATTTAAAAATGAAGTTCAAATTATAAATACAGTTTTATCAGTAGATCAAGATTGTTCACCAGAACTTACTGCTATGTTAGGATCAAGTCTTGCTGTATCAATTAGTAAAATTCCATTTAATGGACCAATAGCAGGAGTAAAAGTAGGTTGTGTTGATGGAGAATTTGTTATAAATCCAACTCCAGAGCAATTAGAAGTATCTACACTTGATTTAACTGTTGCAGGAACTAAAGACGCTATTAATATGGTTGAATCTAGTGCTAAAGAAGTAGATGAAAAAACAATGTTAGAAGCTCTAATGTTTGGACATGACGCAGTAAAAAAACTAATCGCATTTGAAGAAGAAATAATTGATGAGATTGGTGAAGAAAAAATGGAATATGAGCAATTAGAAATTACTCATGAATTACGTGAAGAAATAGAAAGTCTTGCTACAAAGGATATGG
>CANRQD010000088.1 GCA_947632685.1 uncultured Bacilli bacterium
TCCTCCACAACTACATCTAGGTACTCCTTTAGAATTAAATACATCTTTAGCTTGATAATACTTATTACACTTTATGCAGTAATTATCATATATCGTTCCATGTAACTCATAGACATTCTTACTACCTGCTTTTTGATGTAGGCCATCTATATTTTGAGTTATTATAGCTTTTAATTTTCCACAATCTTCTAATTCCTTTAAATACTTATGAGTAATATTTGCATCTACATCAAGACAATTTAATTTACTTTTATAAAAATCATAAAAATCCTCTTGATTATTATTAAAGCATTCTATACTTAGCATATATTCTGGAGGATATTTATATTTTTCATTATATAGTCCATCTTTACTTCTAAAATCTTTAATACCACTATCTGTTGATACCCCTGCTCCTCCAAAAAATACTATATTTTTAGATTCATTAATCATCTTTTGTAATAACTTTATTTTTTCCATAATTTTTCACCTAATGATTTCTAAATTCATGATATAGATTACGATGTTTTTTATTGAAGCTTTCAATTATCTCTGGAAATAATGAATATAATCCACATCCCATCATATCCTCTAATTCTCTTTTTAGTGCTATTGTACTTTTTATATGATAAACAGTATTATCATATACGCCTCTTCTAATATAAATATCTATTAGCCTTCTATCTACAGTTACAAATTCATTAGTACAAAATAAGTCACATATATTAATTATTTTATCATATATTGTATACTCATGATTTTTTAAAAAGTTAACTCTAAATTCATATCCTTTACATTTAGGAGATGGAAAACCACCAGCAGTACAATTTATATCATTATTTAAATATGAATGAGTTAAGCATATATTAGCATATTCAATATCATAACCTAAACCCTTTAAAAAGTCATATCCTTCTATTGTGTGAATAGCTTTCTTGCCAAATCTTTTTCCTATATCATGAATATATCCCATAGCACGTGCTTTATCTACATCTAAATTTAATCTTTCTGCAATTCTTGCAGCTGCTTCACCAACTTTTTTAGAATGTTGTACCCATCTTCCTGGATTCATCTTCTCTGCTTCTTCTAATAATTCATAAGCTTTATCTGATGTTAAATTCATATCCTATCACCATAAAAATTATAACAAAAAAAGAAAGACTATTACTAGACTTTCTACATTACTTGACACTTCTAAAATCAAGTTCAACTGTTTTAGTATCAATTACATTATTTTCTCTATCTCTAACTTCAAATTCTAATTTATTAATTTCACCTAAAACAATATTAGAGATTTCATATTTATGTTGAGTTGTATAATTAGAACCTAAATTAATAAAATCAGATGTATTATTATTAACAGTTAATTTATAATTTGTAATAACATCATAATTAGTAATAAAATATATTTTAATAGAATTTTTATTTGTATCATATGGATTATATATAATAATCATATTTTCTATATCTATTTCTTGTTTTAATATATCATTGATTTTATTATCTATTACCTTTTTATAATTTTTACTTTTAGTATCTATCTTATTATTTTTAGATACTACATATAATCCAATATTGGTATCCTCTTCTATAGAAACATTATTATCAATATATTTATAGCTATTTGATTTATTTATTAATAATAAACATAGTATAACTAAAATTATAATAATTAATAAAATTATTAATATCTTTTTATTTTTCATATCATCACCTACAATAAAATTATATCAAAAAAGAAAGTTAATTAATAGCTTTCTTTTAATAATTTAACAATATCTTCTACAGATAAATATTCTTTATTATTAGTTTTTGTATTTTCTACTTCATACAAATTATCTTCTCCTTTATCACCAATAACTATAACATAAGGAGTACCAATAACTAAGGCATCTTTAATTTTAGATCCTATATTTAATTTTTCTCTATCATCTATTACTACATTTATATTATCATTAAGTAATGTACTATATAATTTTTCTGCTTCATCTTTTTTATTATCTTTGTAAATTATTTGAGCTTTATATGGTGCGATATTTAGAGGAAGTGATAATCCTACTACATTATTATCATTATCTTTTATAATACTATTTTCAAGTATTACAGCCATTATTCTACCAACACCTATTCCATAACAACCCATATAATATGTAGAATTTTTATTATTATCATTAAAATATAATTTCATAGATTCTGAATATTTATTACCTAATTGAAAGTTATTCCCCATTTCAAGAGCTTTATAACTTTCTAAACTATTAATATCACTTATTCCATATTCATCCAATAATTCTTCATTACTTTTTCCTTCTAATACTTCTATATTAAAACCTATACCTTTTTCTTTATCAATTAAAACTGTATCTTCACCAAATTCAGTTAATGCCATCCACTCTTCAGATACTTTTCCACCCATAGTACCATTATCACTAGTAACACTAACTATATTAAGACCTAATCTTTTAAATATATTTAAATATACATCATGCATTTTTTTATATGATTTTGCCATATCTTCTTCACTTTTATCAAAACTATAAGCATCCATCATTGTAAAAACTCTTGGTCTAAATAAATACCCTCTAGGTCTTAATTCATTTCTATATTTATCACTTATTTGATAATATATGGCAGGTAAATTTTTAACAGACATTAAGCGATTACTAGCAAAAATAGTACAAGCTTCTTCTGCAGTTGGCGCTAACCCATAGAAATTTTTATCAGTTTTAACAGTAAACATTAATTTATCTTCATCTACATATCTATCCCATCTACCAGACATATCCCAAATACTTTTAGGTTGCATAGTAGCAAATAAACATTCAATACAATCAGCTTTATCAAGTTCTTCTCTTATGATTTTTTCTATATTTTGTTGTAATTTAACTAAGATATTACCAAAACCAAATATACCACTCTCATATTGATATAACTCTCCTATTTTTGATAATATACTTTGAGCAGGATATATATTATCAATATCTTTTAAATTAATCTTTTTAATATTTAAACTACTTAATCTCATAAATAATCCTCCTAAAAATAAAAAGAATGATACTTCTAAGGAGTCATAACGACGGTACCATCCTTTATTTTACTTAATTTGATAACGGTTTCCCATGCAAAATTTTAAAGAAGTAGGAATTAATAATTCATTATATTACTTTTCACCAAACAGTAACTCTCTAAAATAATAATATTATTAACTTTGTCTTCTAATTGCTTAAACAACTAATACAATAATAACATAAATTTACTAATTATTCAATAATTTATTAAGATACACCAGTATAATGAGTTTTAGCAATAAAACTTTTATCTATTTCTACTCCATTTTGATAGGTATGTAAATATGTTTCATATGTTAATTCACCTGTAGGAACAGAAGATACTTTATATTCTTTTCCTTCTTTAGCATTACTATTAGACCAAAATTCCACAGTAGCAATACCATTATTATAATAAGCTGAAATGTATATTGGATATTTATAAGTATTTTTAAATTTAAAGTCTAATAAATTAGCATTACCACTACTAACTACCGTAGCATCTTGTCCACCAGGTACATATGTATTATATTTTTGATGTTGATGTCTTTCTACAATTTTTACACCAGAGAGTAAAGTTGTATTATATATTGTAGTAGCAATTTGACATGTTCCACTACCTACCATATCATGATAAAATACATAACCTTTTTTATTATATGGACCAGCAACATTAAAGTATGAAAATGTTTCACCACTTTTAACTATAGTACCATCTAAATATCTTAAAGCAGCTTCTAGATTTCTACCTCTACTAATATAGTTATTGTATTTAGTTGAATATGTAGAAACTTTAGTATCTATAGTTTTTAATAATTCACTATCTTTATAATCATTATAATCTCCAATACAATTAATTTTTTCTTCTTTAAAGTTATTTTTAATGTATTTTAAAATTTCTTCTAATGTCTTATCAACATTTAAAGAATATGAAGGTATAGCTTCTTGATATACTAATACTCTATTAGCATTCATTGTTAAAGTACCATCTCTTCCTTCTATATCAGTTGTACTTTTTAAATTTAAAATAAAATTTTTAATTGTATTTTCATCATAATTAATACCATAAGAAAATACTTTTTTCTTTTTACTAAATATTTTACGTATCTTTTCAGAATATGTCATTTCATCATGATATTTTACTATTTCTTTTAGCATTTTACTTTTATCAATAGTAATACCTAAATCTAATAAACTATATTCATATTCTTTATTATTTGCAACTAAAATAACTTTTTTTGATTGTAATTTCTGCTCTATCATATTGACTTTAGATTCTATATCTTTCATCTTCATGTTAGAAATATTATAATTACTAATATATACATTTGGATACATTATATCATCATAATTACTAGTTAAAGTAAGACTATATGAAACAATAAATATATACACAAAAAGAAAAATTACTGATATAATTGTTAATATAAATAAAAATTTACTTTTCTTTTTATTATCTATTTTAATCCTCTTCATAATATACCTCTACTATTATAATAAGTATACAATAACTTATAAAAAAATACTAGAAAAATTTAAAAATAAAAGATATTTGCAAATATCTTCTATTTTACTTTCTTTAATTCATAATCTTTAATATATTGATCTGCTGTTTTATCACTATCAATATTTATTATATTTGAATACATTATTCCATTTTTTATGTAAAGAATAGCTGGATAATTAAAATCACTTGGATTTATTGATAACATCTGTAACATTTCTGTATATTCTTTCTTTGTTTTTTCTTTTAC
>CANRQD010000089.1 GCA_947632685.1 uncultured Bacilli bacterium
TTTTGAAAATAATTTATTAAATTTTAATTCCCCCTCTAATTAGTGTCTAAAAATTTGACAAATTCCCAATAAATTTTCACTAAAAAAAGAAGCTTTTTGCTTCATTTAAATATTTTTCTTTTTTTAAATTTTTCCATGTTTTTATCTATTTTTTTATTTATATATTCATTTATAGTTTTATTAGTTCTTGTTTCTAAATCTAAATTTAGTAACTTTTCTAATTTATTTAATTCATTTCTATGAGTTGAATTATACTCATCTTCTAAATTATATTTATTATAAACTAAAATTTCTAATATTTTTTCATATCCTAGATAGTATGTTATTAATCTACTACAGTAATTAGCTTTTAAATATATTAATGATTTATTATCTATTATATTATTTTTGCTATGTTTTATAATATTACTAGCAATTAATTCCATAAAGCCCTCATTTATTAAGTTATATTTATCTTCATCTTTATTAAATAGATTCACTCCATCTCGACTGTAGACTTTATTGCCTATTTCTACATATCTCTCAAATTCTCTGCAAACTCGATGACCAAACAATTCATGAGCAAATATATGATAATCATTATTTTCTTCATTAGTAGTAATTAATATATTTTTATCTCCAATCCGAAAACAACAACCTTTCATATATGGGGAAAAATAACAAATATTATCTACAAAATTATTCATAAATTCTTTTGTTATATATTCATTATTTAATTCACAAAAATCTGTTTTACTTATAATATCTAAAAGTATTTTTTCTGAATTTTCTTTGAATACAGGTTTATAAAACTCAATAGCCGATTCTAATAATACATCAAGTTTTCTCTTTGTAATTTCTTTATCACCATATATTACATTTAAGTCCATATACTTTCCCCATTCCTATCAATAGGCTATATTATACAAATTTATTTTACATTTGTAAAGTATTCTTTTATTTCATCATAATCATTATAAGGTATTTTTTCATCTCCTATAGCCATATAATTATCTCTACCTTTTCCAAGAATTAAAACTACATCATCTTCTTTTGCTAAATCTAACGCATATTTTATAGCATTAGATCTAGAAATTATTCTTTTATAATTAGTTTTATTTGATATTGATATCATATCATCTATAATATAGTCTACATTTTCATTTCTAGGATCATCCATAGTAAATATTACTAAATCAGTATTATCTAACAAATATTTACCTATATGTTTTCTTTTTTCATGTTCTCTACCTCCTGCTGAACCTGTAACAACAATTATTCTTTTATATTTATTTTTAACCTCTGATACTATATTTTTTATACCATTTTCTGTATGAGCATAATCAAGTATAATAGTATATTTTTGTCCAAAATAAAGTCTTTCACCTCTACCCTCAATACTAGTAATTTTATTAATATTTTTTATAATACTTTTAGGTTTCATTCCTTCTAAATAACAAACTATAAAAGCAGCAGTTAAATTATATATATTATATTCTCCTATTAGATGAGTTTTTATTTTATATTTTTTATTATTAAATTCAATAGCAAATTGATTAAACTTATCTGTTATTTTTATATCTTTTATAATAAAATCACTATTTAAATTTTTTCCATATGTATATATATTTTTATCCAATAACTTTAAACTATTTTGGTTAGTATCATCATTATTTATAATAATTATTCCATCATCAGTAGTTAACTCACTTAATTTTAATTTTGTTTTTATATAATTATCTATTGTATTATGAATATTTAAATGATCTTCAGTAATATTTGTATATACAATATACTTAAATCTTAAATCCTCAACTCTTTTATGTAATATAGCTTCACTTGATACTTCCATTGAAATAGTTGAAATATTTTCTTTATTAATTAAATTAAAATATTTATATAATTTTTCTACTGTAGGAGTTGTATTAGAAGTGGTCTTTTTTATATCTAGATATTCTATACCATTTGTACCTATATAGGCAGTTTTTTTATAAGAATCTAATATTCTTTTTATAAGTGTTGTGGTTGTAGTTTTGCCATCTGTTCCAGTTACACCAATTAAATTTAAATTAGGATTAAAATTATAAAATCTTTTACAGATATCAATTAATGTTTTATTTAAATTATCCACTTTTATAACAGGGATTTTGGCATCATAATCTTTAGTTGTAATTATTGCATTTGCACCTGCTTTTATTGCATCATCTATGAATAAACTATGATCAATATTATAGCCTTCTACAGCTACAAATAAATCATTTTTACATATTTCTCTTGAATCAGTCTTAATATCATTTATTTCTATATCGTAATCACATTTTATAATATCCTTTAATTTTTTCATGATAACCTCCTATAGTAATATATGAAGATATTATTATATGTGTTTAAAAATAAAGAAAAAGACTAGTGATTAGTCTTTCTTTTCATCAAGAGAAATTTCATAGTATTCTCTTACTTTTTTCTCTATTTCATTTTTTAATTCTGGTGTATCTTTTAATAATAGTTTAACATTTTCTTTACCTTGACCAAGTTTTTCTCCATTATATGCAAACCATGCTCCTGTTTTTTCTATAATACCTGCTTCTACTCCTAGATCTATTAGTTCCCCTTCTTTTGATATACCTTCTCCATACATAATATCAACTGTAGCTGTCTTAAATGGAGGGGCAACTTTATTTTTAACTACCTTTACTGTAGTTTTATTTCCAACTACACCGTCACCCATTTTTAATTGTTCATTACGTCTAATATCTAATCTAATTGTAGAATAAAATTTTAAAGCTCTTCCTCCAGGGGTTGTTTCTGGATTGCCAAACATTACACCAACTTTTTCTCTTAATTGATTTATAAATATAGCTGTAGTTTTAGTTTTATTAATTGTACCAGATAACTTTCTTAAAGCTTGTGACATTAATCTTGCTTGTAAACCAACATGTGAATCTCCCATTTCACCATCTATTTCAGCTTGTGGTACTAAAGCTGCAACTGAATCAATTACAATGATACTAACTGCTTCACTTCTAACTAGCGCTTCACATATTTCTAAAGCTTGCTCTCCTGTGTCTGGTTGAGATAATAATAATTCATTTATATCAACGCCTAATCTTTCTGCATAAACAGGATCAAGTGCATGCTCTGCATCTATAAATGCAGCTCTTCCTCCTGCCTTTTGATGTTCTGCAATAGCCTGTAAGGCAAAAGTTGTTTTACCACTTGATTCTGGTCCATATATTTCTATGATTCTTCCTCTAGGATATCCTCCAACACCTAAAGCTATATCTAGTGACAAACATCCACTTGAACATACATCCACTTTAGTATGAGTATTCTCTCCAAGTTTCATTATTGCACCTTTTCCAAATTGCTTTTCTATATCATTTAATACTTGTTCTAAGGCTTTATCCTTATCAACATTTTTACTAACTGCTTTGCTCATTATATCCTCCTTGCAAATAACTTACAATATTATTGTATACTATAACCAAAAAAAAAGCAAGCATTTTTTCAAACATTTGTTTTATTTTATTTCCAATAATAAAAAATCCCCTAGAAAAAAAGGATTTTTAAGATATTTTTTTTACTATTCTAATATTTCTGGCTTAGGAATTATAATATTTTTATTTAATTTATAATATTCTATTGCAGATAAAATTGACATTATTGATGCAAAATATAACATAAAATCTGAAACTCTTATATTCCATGCTTCAAATGGTAAGTTATATACAAATGTAAGTACTAATCCTATCATTAATGATGCTGTCTTTATTTTTCCACTTTTAATTGCAGCAACTACTTTTCCTTTACTTGCAGCTTCCATTTTTATCGCATCAACAAATACATCTCTAAGTACAATTATAACTGGTATTATTACATTAATAAATCCTTGTGCAGCAAAAATAATAAGTACAGAATTTACTAATATTTTATCTGCTATTGCATCTAACATTTTTCCAGTATCTGTTATTTGATTATTTTTTCTTGCTAAATAGCCATCAAAGAAATCTGTAACACTTGCAATTACAAATATAAATCCTGCTACTAAATATTCACATTTAACTCCTATTCCCATAATTTCAAATTTTGGCCATTCTATACCAACTGTATAAAATGGGAATACCATAATAATAATAACTATCAATGTTAAAAATATTCTTAATACTGTTAATTTAGTAGGTAAATTCATATATTTCCTCCTTATTATTTAATAATACTTCATTATGAACTGTTTTTTTATCAAGTAACATAATAACTAAATATACTATTAATGCTATTAAAATAACTACAAGTATTATATATATTTCTTTTCTATAATCTTTTTTTAATTTATATTCTTTTGTATAAGGTGATTTTATTTTATTTTCTTCTTTTCCTTCTATTTTCTTTTGTGCTTCTACAATATCATCTAATGAAATTTTAGAAGTATGCTCGAATAAAAAGTCATTAAATTCATCTGCTACTTCAGTTGGATCTAATCCTAAATATTTTGAATAACTTCTAATATATTCTTTTAATTTATATACATCTTTAAAAGCCCTAATATTACCATTTTCAATATTTTCTAGTTGTGATGTTGAAAGATTATTATCTTCTGCTGCTTCTTCTATACTTACGCCATTATTTATTCTGGTTTCTTTTAAATATTGTCCTAATTCCTTCACTAACTACATCACCTCTTTTTCATAAAAAAATAATTAATACTTAGTAAGCCATGTTCTGTACCTTATAGGTGACAAACATTTAT
>CANRQD010000090.1 GCA_947632685.1 uncultured Bacilli bacterium
TATTATTCTTAAGAAACTAGCAAACTTAAGCTATTTGTAAGTATTCTTAATTGTTCCAATGTTGTTTCAAGTGGGTCTCCGTTGTTTACAACATTGGAACATAAGTCACTTTTTGCTTTATTTGAATATACTTTCTGGCCTTTGATGCCTTCTTTACATTCGTTGGAACAATTATCTATATTTTTTATTTCTGTTGAAAATTTTCTAGTATTATGATTTCTATTTTCTTGCATTATAACAATATTTTCTCTTTCTATTCCAATATTTTTACTTATACCTACAATATTTTCTATATTCGATTTTAATTTTATAATGATTTTATCCTCATATACATATATACAATCTATTATTGTTTCTAAATCTTTTTTATCCAATTTAGGTTTTTTTAATATATCATCAAAGATTTTTAATGCATCTTTTTTTACTTTCACTATACTTAATTTATTAGAATTATTTTTTTCTTCTTCCTCTATTTGATGTTTTATCGTAGTGATTTTATTGTTTAATTCATTTTCCATTGTTGCATACATTTCTTCAATATAATCTCTATTATCTGAATTTTTCATAATATCCCTAATTTTTTGTTGCATAGTTACTTTTAATTCATTTTTTGTTTTGTCTAATTCTTGTTTTAATGTTTCTAGCAATCCTTTATTATTAATTTGAGTATTTTGCTTTCTACTTTTTTCTAATTGATTATTTAAATAATCTATGACCTTATCTGCATTTTTCTTTATTATAATGATATATTCTTTTATTAAATTATCCAACACTGATACTAATATATGATGACTTGTGCAAGCTGATCTTCCATGATTATGATATGAACCACAATAATATGCTGGTTTTCTTTTACCATTACTTATTGAAAACATTGGTGCACCACAATCTCCACATCTCATTAATCCTGTATAATCATTAGCATATTTTTTTGTTCCTCTATAATGGCATTTTTCATTCATTCTAGAATTATGGATCTCTTGTGCCTTATAAAATAATTCTTTAGTTATTATTGGTTCATGAAAATCTTCAAAGACAAATTGCTTTTCTTTTTCAACTTGTTTATCAACTCCATTTATACCTCTTCTTGAATATTTGTTAGTTCTAAGTATTCCTATATAAAAATCATTATTTATAATATGATTTATAGAAGCAGTATTCCATACATTTGAAACTGGACCCGTGTAAACTTTGCCTTGTTCTTCCCATAATTGTTTTAATCGTGCTTTAGGAGTTGAAATTCCTTCTTCTGTTAGGATTTTTGCAATTTTTTTATACCCATAGCCCTTTACATACATTTCAAAAATTCTTTGAACTATACCGTGCAGCAATATAATCAACCCTATAATCTCTTTTTTGATAATCAATCATAACATATCCATAAGGTACATTAGTAATCCATGTTGCATTTTTTGATTTGTTTTGTACTGTACTTCTTATTTTTCTGCTTATATCCTTAACATATAATTCATTATACCAAGTTTTTATTCCTACTAAATCATTATTTTGTTCTTTAGATGTATCTAAATCATCATTTATAGCAATTACCGTTACATCCATTTTTTCTAGTTCTTCAATAAATAATAACGTTTTTGCATTATGTCTTCCTATTCTTGATAAATCTTTTGCAATAACAATATCTATATTTCCATCAAGAATTTCTTTTTTCATTCTGGTAAAATCTGGTCTATCAAATTTATAACCACTATAATTATCATCTTCAAATTCAATAATTTCATAATTTGAAAAATGTTCTTTTGCATAATCTTTTATAATATTTTTTTGGTTAATTATACTTTCATATCTTTCTTTATCTTCATCATAACTTACCCTAGAATAACTTGCTATTCTGAGTACTTTAACACACATTTCCTTCCCTCCTTAAAAGTGTGTCCAATGAATACATTATTATTATACAATATTATTCATTATTTTTCCACTCATTTTGTTCTTTTTATAAAAAAACATATAAGAAATTCCTTATATGTTTTAAGTATTATTTAAAATTAGATTTAGTAAATTTGTTTTTATATCTTCATTTCCTGAACAATACATACATATTCTATATTTTTTTTGTCTATACACTTCAATTTTTTCTTCTATATCTTTTGGAAGACTTTTAACAGAATCTTCTTTTTCTGTTAGCCATAATGCTAAAATTTTATCTTTATCATTGATATTTACTTGCATATCGTAGAATCCTCCTAACCTTATATATATAATATATCCATTTTTTAACATTTTAATCATTTTATTACCATACTTAAAAAAAGAATAGTTTATAATATATCTATATTTATATCAATTCAATTTTTAACACTTTCTACATAACTTTCAATCATTTTTATAAAATTATCCCATTTTATTAGTGGATTTTGATACAAACTAAGTTGACATCTTTCTATATATGAATAATCTTTTTTTGAACGAATAGATATTTCAATTGTTTTATTTTTATCAGCAGTATATGTAATTTGTGCATACACTTTATTTTGCTTTTCATTTAAAGAATCTGCTAATTTAAATATTTTTAATAATTTTTCTTCCATTTAACTTTCCTCCTATTTTTCTTGTATTCTGTTTATTCTTTATTTATAATTCATTTTTTTAATTATCACTCATGATGTTTTTACCATAATATTATTTAATTCATTAAATAGTAATAAGCTACATTACTCCTCAGGAATTTAACCTATCTGAACTCAGACTTGTTTTCAATGCGTGGGACGGTTTATTCTCGCTCGTGCTATGACTAAACAAGAGTATTATTATTCAACTTTATTAGTTATCGCCTTATTGGTTGCTATCCAATATTTAAGTTTTATAGTTCTGTTTCTATAATTTTAACTAGCTCTTAATAAAGTGTTTACTTAATGAATATTATTCAATTTTCAATGTACTAGAGTTTTTTAATGGAAATAAGTGAAAGAGAATTAACCCCTTCACTTATTTGCTCACTAATCTTAATTTTGTCCTCCCCTATTTTCAAAAAAATTTTTTATTTTTTTGAATCCTAACTGTAAACTTTTTTCTATTTGTCTTTTTTTTACATTTTCTATTTTAGCAATATCTCTTATTGTAATTTCATTTATAATATGTAAATTTATTCTTCTATATTGTGTATCTGTTAATTCTTTCAGAGCTTGTTTCATTTTTTCTTTTTCCATATTTTTTATAACTATATCTTCAACACCTTCAATTGAATTAAATGCTCTTTTATGTATATCTATATCTGTTAAATATGATTGTTCAATATGTCTGCTTGTTTCATTTTTGACTTTTGTATATGCTTTTTTGGATGTTATATATGTATCAAATATTTCTTTATCAATTTCAATTCTGCAATTTTGTTTGACACTATCTTTAAAAGAAATATAATATTTATTTTCGTTTTCTGCATATTCTAGAATATAACTATCTACCTCGTATTGCATTTTTTCCTCCTATTCATTTCAAATTTTTGAAATGAATAAAAGGAGGTCCACAACAATATATTAGTTTACTGCACATATAAAAACTCCCTAAAGAAATTTGATTTATCAATTTCTAAAAGGAGTTCTTTATTTAATTAGGGGATAAAAAATTTTCTTATCAAAACCTAAACTAGTTATTATTTCTTTGGTTGTCTTAAATCTTTCGTATAACTACCTTTTAGACTTTGATAAGTTGAATTATATTTTCTTTTTTAAAAATATAGGTAAAATGGTAAAAAAGGGCTAAAAAAAGGTAAAAAAAGGTTATATTTAAATATTAATTATTATAAAATTTCCAATTTTTAGAAAAAATTGGAAATTTTATGTTGCGTTTACATAATTTTAGTGGTATAATATATACATCATTTAAATTTTTATATGGAGGTAAATAATGCTTAAAGTATTAGTAGCTGATGAAGATGTTGAAGAATGTTTAGATTGTTGTCAGTTCCTTTCAAGTAATAAAAATTTAGATTTAATAGGTGTTAATACTGGCATTACAACATTAAAAAAATACCGTGATATAACCCCTAATATTTTAGTAATTAATTCAAATTTTAAAGATTTAAATTATATTGATATAATAAATGAACTTTCAAATACATCACATGAAAGACAAAACAGCAATATAATTCTTACAGTGGAAAATAATAGTAAAATTGAATTAGAGTATGCTGCAAAACTATATAAACTATTTTATTTTCCTATTGATTATAAAAAAATTAAAGAAGGAATTGAGCAATATAGTTTAGACAAATACATATTTTATGAACCTAACGAAGAAAATTTAACTGCATTATTTTATAAATTAAATTTGTATAATGATTTTTTAGGTGCTGACTATTTTAAATTTGCTATAAAGGAATGTTATAAGAATAAAAATCTTTTGAGAAGTTTAAAAGACTTATATAATATAATTTCTGAAGAGTTTAATGTTTCCTATAATTCCATAAGACCTGCAATGCGTTATGCTCTTATCTCTGTAAATAATTATAGAAAATTAAATTGGAATAAAGGAATCTTTAAATTATTTGAAAATGAAGATGAAATTACTCCTAAAAATTTTATTAGAAATATAACAATACACTATTTAAAACATAATCGAGTAGAGAATAAATAATTATTTTATTTATTCCCTCTCACACCACCGTACATGCCGTTCGGCATACGGCGGTTCAATTTATATTTCAACATGTACTTTTGCATATTGGTCTGATAGAAATATCAGACC
>CANRQD010000091.1 GCA_947632685.1 uncultured Bacilli bacterium
AAATTTCAAAATGCCACAAGAAATTCAGTTTATAAAAGTGATTTGCCTAACAATGAGATTTATTGTACTAGCGTAAAGGGGAAAAAAAGATATATTAATCCTTTAGTTAATTTTGATGATAAAACTTGTAGAATAAAAGATATTTCTACTAAGGCAAATAATGATATTAATAACTTTTTAAATATGAAACTTCATAAATTTATTGGATTTAACTTTGATTTTAAACCATATGTAATGTAGAAAACGAATAAAAATGAATTTGAATTTTAATAAAAAGTAGTTGACAAAACTATAAAAAAAGTGTATTATAAATATTGACAATATTTTTCTATTTTTTTATGCGGATGTGGCGGAACTGGCAGACGCGCTGGTCTTAGGAACCAGTGCCACAGGCGTGGGGGTTCAAGTCCCTTCATCCGCACCAATAATACAAATCCTAGAATGATTGATATACGAATATTCTAGGATTTTATTTTTTTGAAAAAATAGAAATAATACATTAAATTATAAAAAATTAAAAATGAAAAGATGTAATAATGTAGAAAAAAATGTGAATAAGTTAAGAGATTTTTCAAATTTGCATCTTTTACTTATTTATGTTATAATTAAGTATATTTGGATAAAGAATTGTTTAGTTTTCAAAGTTCCACTAATTAGTGAGGAAATTTTCTCTTACCTTTTTGATTTAGCATATAAAACAATTAAACAGCGATAAAAGCTTAAGGAGGAAATTATGGCAAATAATCTTACTTATCGGTATTTAAGAGGAATAAACAAAGTAAAAGGAAGCATAACATTTGATGAAAAAGGATATATTGTAGAGGCAAAGGGATTTAGCTCACTTATATGGTGTACAGATTCAGATATTGATAAAGATCTAATTGGAAAGCATGTAGATGAGCTTGCAGAAATACTGAAAGAATATGGTGAATCTAAAGAGATATATTATGATTTTGAAATACAGATTCACCTAGAACTATTAAAACAAATGTTGAAAGATAAATAATTTATAAAAACTTGCCAAGGGGGTATCAGATTTTGTGATATCCTCGTATATTAAAAAAATATTGATTTTATAAAATAATTATGATAATCTTTTTTATAGTATAAAAAATAATAATTAAGTAAAGGATATTAACAATTTATGGAATTAGTTAAAGTGGGAGAAAAAACTTATTATATAAAAAATCCTACTAATATTGGAATTTATAAAATCAATAATAATGATATTTTTATTATTGATTCAGGAAATGACAAAGATGCAGGTAAAAAAATATTAAAAATAGTTGAAGAGCAAGGTTGGAAAATTAAAGGAATTATAAATACGCATTCAAATGCTGATCATATAGGAGGCAATAAAATTATTCAAGATAAAACAAAATGTGAAATACTTGCTAATAATATTGAAAAATCATTCATAGAATTTCCTATACTAGAATCATCTTTCTTGTATGGAGGATATCCATTTAAAGATATAAAAAATAAATTTTTAATGGCAAAAGAATCTTCTGCAAAACTTATTGAAAATAATCTTCCAGAAGGATTAGAATATTTTTCATTAAAAGGACATTTTTTTGACATGATAGGAATTAAGACAAGTGATAATGTATATTTTATAGCAGACTCTTTATTTAGTGAAGAAACGATTACAAAATATCATTTATTTTATATATATGATGTCAGAGAATTTCTTAATACTTTAGAATATTTGAAGACTTTAAATGGAAATTTATATATTCCATCACATTGTGAAGCAACAAAAAATATTTCTAATTTAATAGAGCTTAATAAAAATAAAATTATTGAAATTATAAATAAAATATGTGATATTTGTAATAAGGAAATGGCTTTTGAAGAAATATTGAAATGTATTTTTGATGAATATGATTTAATAATGAACCCAAATCAATATGTTTTAGTTGGAAGTACAATAAAATCATATTTATCATATTTGTATGAAGAAAATAAGCTAACCTATGAAATAAAGAATAATAAAATGCTATGGAAACAAATAAATTAAATGAATTGGTCTAGTGAAAAAGTAAATGTAATTCTGTAAAGTAATTAAATGAATTAAGAAAATTTCACTTCACATTAAGAAAATTTTAAAAAAAGTTATTGACAAGGAGTGCCTAAAATAGTATAATAAAAAAGTGCTAAAAAAAGTGTTTAAAATCAAGACTTATTGAATAATTAGACTCATTTATAACTAGTAAGCTTAGATTCAAATTCTTTATGGTACTCCATTTTTATTTAATATGGGCAGATGGTCGAGTGGTTAAAGGCGGCAGACTGTAAATCTGTTCTCTAACGAGTACGATGGTTCGAATCCATCTCTGCCCACCATTTTTAATAGGCTTGAAATATATACTTTCAAGTCTATTTTGTATTTTTGTACTAAAATACAAATATTGATAGCTATTATATAAAATAAAATTGTGAAAGGTAAAAAATGAAAGCGGTAATATTTAATTCTGGATTAGGTAGTAGAATGGGAGAATTAACAAAAGATAAACCAAAAAGTATGGTCAAATTATATAATGGTGAAACAATATTTGAAAGACAAATTAGAATATTAAGTGAATGTGGAATAAAAGATTTTATAGTTACAACAGGACCTTTTAAAGAACAATTATATGAAGTAGCAGAAAAATTTAAAAACGTAAACTTCAAGTTCATAGCTAATGAAGAATATAAAAATACAAATTATATTGTATCAATGAATAAAGTTAAAGACTATTTAGATAATAACACATTGTTATTACATGGAGATTTAGTTTTTAATAAAAATTTAGTAATTAAATTATTGGAAAATAAGAATAAATCAGTTTGTCTTTATAATGAAGAAAAAAGATTGCCAGAAAAAGATTTTAAAGGAAGATTTAAAGAAAATAAATTAGTAGAAGTATCAATAGATATTTTTGACAATGATTGTTATGCTTTTCAACCATTGTATAAATTAGAAAAAAATGATATAAATTTATGGAAGGAAAAAGTTTCGGAATTTGTAAATAATGGTGATACACAAGTGTATGCTGAAAATGCACTTAACAAAATTACAGATAAGATTTCTATTTATGGAATGTCATATAAAGATGATTATATAGATGAAATTGATAATAAAGAGGATTATATTAGAGTTTCTAATGAAATTAAATTTTTTGATAAATAAAATTATAAAGGATAAAAAAAGAGTCAAATAAATAAAAAGAGTTACTTAATATTTTTCTTGAAATAGGAAATAACAAAAAATTTTATTTTAATGTGCTTTATGAAAAATATAAAAAAGTTGTTAAATATAATTGAATAAAATATGTAATATTATCTATAATAAAAGCAATTGACATATAAAAAATGTAAGTATAAAATAGCATTAGAAAATGAGGAAATATAAAGATGGATTATATTGTTAAAATACAAAGTAGAAAACTTAATAAAAAACATATTGCATTATTTATAATAATTATTTTTATTATTTTATTCATTATTATATTTTTTTGCATAAAAAATAATAAAAACGAAAATTATCCATTAAATGAAATTAATAACGAATTATTAATAGAGAATATAGTTGAAGAAAACGTTATAGAAGAATCAAAAGAAAATACTGTTAAGTATAATTTTGAAGCACTTAATGTAGAAGAACTAGATAGATTTGATAGTATTTATAAGACAAGTGATCCAAAAAGAATATTTTTAACATTTGATGATGGACCTACAAATCAAGTTACTCCATATATATTAGATTTATTAAAAAATGAAGGTATAAAAGCAACATTTTTTGTTCTAGGAAATAGGGTAGATACTAATCCAGAATTGGTTAAAAGAGAGTATGAAGAAGGTCATTTTGTTGCAAATCATGGATATACACATAAATATAGTACAATCTATTCAAGTTCTGATGCAGTAGTTGATGAATATTATAGAACAAATCAATCTATAAGAAATGCTCTAGGTAATCAAGAATATAATTCATTAGCATTTAGATTTCCAGGAGGATCTGTTGGAGGATATTATGATTCATTAAAAAAAGCAACGAAACAACTATTAAGAGAAAATGGAATAGCTAGCTTAGATTGGAATGCACTTATCGGTGATTCAGAAGGTCTAAATACAAAGGAAAAATTATTAAATAGATTTTATGAAACTGTTCAAAATAAATCTAGCATAGTATTATTAATGCACGATGCTGCAGATAAAATTTTGACTTATGAGGTTTTACCAGACATTATATCTTATTGTAGAGATAATGGATATGAATTTAAAAATTTATATGATGTAATATTAAGAGAAAATCAGTAAAAATATTTGATATTGGAAAGCTAGTCTATTAATTGCTTGACTTTTTTAGATATTATATACTATAATGTTCATTATATGCCGATATAGCTTAGTTGGTAGAGCAGTGAATTCGTAATTCAAAGGTCAGCAGTTCAATTCTGCTTATCGGCTCCAACAACGAATCTGTTCGAACTTTTATAGAACAGTAGATACAAAATCAATCAGAATTAAACTGGTTGATTTTTTTGTGCTTAGCGAA
>CANRQD010000092.1 GCA_947632685.1 uncultured Bacilli bacterium
TATAAATATTCATTAGGATTAAGTAAAGGAATAAATTATAAAAATGGAACAAATGCTAATTATGATTTACCAATAACTGAAGAAATAGAGAATGCATATGTATATGGATATGTACAAGATAAAGCTGGAAATGAAGGAGACTGCAAGCCATCAGAACCAGTATATTATGATAAAACAAACCCAGTATGTACAATATCATTATCAGGAACAAAAGGAAATGGTCAATGGTATAAAAAAGGAAATTTGACAGCAAAGATGAAAATAACAGAGAAAAATAGATATAAATATTCATTAGGATTAAATACAAATATAAATTATAAAAATGGAACAAGTGCTAATTATGATTTATCAATAACATCAAATCAAAAAGGATCATATGCCTATGGATATTTACAAGATAAGGCAGGAAATCTAGGAGATTGTAGATTAAGTAATCCAATATATTATGATAATACAGATCCAACATGTGATATAAGTGTATCAGGAGATTATCATTCAACAGGATGGTATTGGTCAAAGCCAAGTTTACAACTAAATACATACGATAGAAGTCAAAGTATTGAAAGTGGACCAAGTACGAGTAAATATGGATTAACAACAAGTGGATCGGCGACTTATAATCAAAGTAAATCTGCTCAACAAGGATCAACAACAGGAACAGCATGGAATGGATATGTGCAAGATAATGCAGGAAATAGTGGAAAATGTCAAACAGCAAAATTAAAAGTTGAGGAAGGAAGCCCAAGTTGTTCAACAAAAGTACAAAGTGGAGACAAAGGAGATAACAATTGGTATAAATCAAATGTTACTTTTTATGGTAAGTGTAATAAAGCAACTAGTAATTGTAGTGATAGTTCAGGAAAAACCCTTAGTTCATCAGGAAGTACTAAAGCAAGTGATGTTAAAGATGCAGCTGGTAAAACAGCATCTTGTACTACTGTATCTGTTAATATTGATCAAGGTGACCCAGTTATAAAGAACCTTAATAGAAATACTTGTAGTACTAAATTTACAGCTGATATATCAGATAGCACTAGTGGACTATCTAAATATGTTTTCTCCATGGCATCTGATAAAGATAATATAGAAGCATCAAAACAATCTACATCAGGGCATTCTGCTTCTGCATCTAGAACTGTTAATAGTAATTATGGTAAATCCTATTATTTACATGTATGGGATCAGGCAGGTAACCATTCACAACAAGGTCCAATAAATAATTATGTTGAATGTTCATGTGAAAAATTAATAAATGATGCTGATAGAGTTTATTATTGGAGCAGCCCAAGTAAAAGTTGTGATTCAAGTGATCCATATATAGAATATGATTTTAAAATACATTATTGTAATTGTAGATTTGATCAAAATAGTAATAAATTTTGTTCACTAGCTTCAACTACGAATGCAGTTACTTCTAGTGGTTCTGATCACTATAATAAGAGCTATGCAAGGGTAATATACAAGGATAATGAAAATGGAAAAAAAGCATGTAAGAATGGTAATAATAGTTATGTAAAAGAAATATGTGATGCTACTAATCCTGTTAACGGTGAAAAATTTTTACATGGTTGGTGGTTTTATGGTGGAAATTCAAGCGCCGGATTGCCACCATCTAGATGGCTTAATAAAAATACTGAAAATGGTAGTATTGGTTCTTCTCCATCCTCTGCAACTGAGGCATGTAAAGAAGCATGTAGATTAAGGGGAAATTGATTTATTCAATTTCTTTTATTTTTTATAATAATTTTCATATAGTTATGATATAATTATATATATTTATTTTTGAGGGTGATAATATGTTAGATTTAAAAAATATAAGTAAAATATATGAAACTGATAATTTTAAACAAAAAGCACTTGATAATGTAAGTATTAGTTTTAGAAATTGTGAGTTTGTATCTATCCTAGGACCTAGTGGTTCTGGTAAAACTACATTACTAAATATAATTGGTGGACTTGATAAATATACTACAGGTGATTTAGTTATTAATAATATTAGTACTAAAAAATATAAGGATAAGGATTGGGATAGCTATAGAAATCATCGTGTTGGGTTTGTATTTCAAAGTTATAATTTAATATCTCATCAATCTATTTTATCTAATGTAGAATTAGCGCTTACTTTATCTGGAGTTTCTAGAAAAGAAAGAAAAAGACGTGCCAAAAAGGCATTAAAAGAAGTTGGTCTAGAAAAGCATATTAACAAAAGACCTAATCAATTATCAGGTGGACAAATGCAACGTGTTGCGATAGCTCGTGCACTTGTTAATAATCCTGAAATAATTATGGCGGATGAACCTACAGGAGCTCTTGATTCAAAAACAAGTACTCAAATCATGAACTTATTAAAAGAAGTAGCTAAAGATCGTCTTGTAATTATGGTTACTCATAATAAAGAGTTAGCTGATGAATATTCTACTAGAATTATTGAATTAAAAGATGGAGTTATTCAGGGAGATAGTAATCCATATAAAAATAGTGATGAAGAAATAGAAAAAGTTAAAAAGACAAAAAAGAAAAATATGTCTATGAAAACAGCTTTATCACTATCATTAAATAATTTAATGACTAAAAAAGGTAGAACTATTTTAACTGCCTTTGCAGGATCTATTGGGATTATAGGAATATCTTTAATTTTATCATTATCAAATGGTATTCAAAATTATATAGATAATACAGAAAAAGAAACTTTAAGTTCTTATCCCTTAACTATAGAAAAAGAATCTATTGATATGTCTGAAATGATAAAACAGTTATCTGGTCAAAATGAAAGCAAAGATTATAAAGATAATAAAGTTCATTCTTTTAATATAATGGGTGATATGTTTACAACAATGTCAGAAGAAGTAAAAAGAAATGATATAAAAGGATTTAAAGAATATATAGAAAGTAATAAAACAAATATAAAAGATTATACTACAAGCATTCAATATGGTTATAATGTTACATTAAATTTATATAAGAATGATACAGAAAATATAACTCAAGTAAATCCTACTACAGTATTTGATGCCATTGGTATGGGAACAAGTAATATATCAAATGTATATAGTGGTTATATGTCTAATTATAATGTATTTAGTGAAATGATAGATAATGAAAAATTAAATAAACAACAATATGAATTAGTAGATGGTTCTTGGCCTAAAAATTATAATGAAATGGTATTAGTAGTAGGAGAAAATTTAGAAATACCAGATTATACTTTATATAGTTTAGGTATATTATCACAGGATGAGTTGAAAGAACAATTTTCTAATATGACTAGTGGTAAAAAGGTTAAGTTTAAAGATACTTCTTATGATACTAAAGATTTAGTTGGTCTAACTTATAAATTAGTTTTAAATACTTCTTATTATCAAAAAAAGAATAATATATGGGTTGATATGAGTGATGATGATGAGTATATGAAAGATGTTATTGCAGAAAGTGAAGATATAAAAATAGTTGGTATTATAAAACCTAATAAAGATGCGATTGTTAATACAGCAGCTTCAGGTATTGTATTATATAGATCTGATTTAATGACTCATTTAGTTGAAAAAATTAATGAAACTGATATTGCTAAAGAGCAAAAAGAAAATAAAGATATTAATATATTTACAGGTGGTAAATTCCAAGAAAATACTAAATTTGATATAAATAGTTTAAGTTATGAGCAAATAGAAGCTATGCAAAGTATGAGTGAAGCTGAACTTGCTGAATATATGAAATCATATACAGAAAATGCTACTGCAACATATGAGGATAATTTAAAGAAACTTGGTATTTCAGATAAAAGTAATCCTGATACTATTAAAATTTATCCAAAAGATTTTGATTCTAAAGAAAAAATAACTAGTATCATAAAAAATTACAATAAAGATAAAAAGGAAAATGATAAAATAGAATATACTGATATGGTAGGGATTATGATGTCATCAGTATCTACAATAGTTAATGTAGTTAGTAGTGTTTTAATAGCTTTTGTTGCAATTAGTTTAATAGTATCTTCTATTATGATTGCTATAATTACTTATATATCAGTAATTGAAAGAACTAAAGAAATAGGAATTTTAAGAGCAATAGGTGCATCTAAAAAAGATATATCTCGTGTATTTAATGCAGAAACTTTAATAGAAGGTTTTGTTGCGGGAGTATTTGGAATTTTAATAACTATTATTTTAAATATTCCAATAAATATAATTATTAAAAATATAGTGGATATTAGTAATATTTCTAAATTACCAGTTGGTGGAGCTATAATACTAATAATTATAAGTGTAGTTCTTACAATGGTTGCAGGGTTAATTCCAGCTAGAATAGCTAGTAAAAAAGATCCAGTTGAGTCTTTAAGAAGTGAATAGAAAATATTTATTCACTTTTTTATATGGAAAGTAAGTTTAAAATAAAAAAAATAAAAAAAGTAAAGGAAAATAAAATTTTTTTGCGAATAATAAAGTAAAGGAAGTGAGGTAAATATAATGAATAAAGAGAAATTTTACACC
>CANRQD010000093.1 GCA_947632685.1 uncultured Bacilli bacterium
GAACACCTCTTCCACTTTGGAGATGTAGTTGTGGACATGATGAGATGATAGGTTCACGTAAAGAATTAGTAGAAAAAGCTATAGAAAATATAGATGAGAAAATAGACCTACATAGACCATATGTTGATGATGTTCATATAACTTGTCCAAAATGTGGTAAAAAAATGAGTCGTGTAACAGATGTAATAGACTGTTGGTTCGATTCAGGTTCTATGCCATTCAGTCAATATCATTATCCATTTGAAAATAAAGAATTATGGGAAGAACAATTTCCAGCAGATTTTATTGCAGAAGGAATAGATCAAACTAGAGGTTGGTTTTATACATTATTAGTAATTTCAGTATTTATAACAGGTAAAGCTCCATATAAAAATGTATTAGTAAATGATTTATTATTAGACAAATATGGAAAGAAAATGTCTAAGTCAAAGGGTAATATTGTAGAACCATTTACTACAATTAAGGAATATGGTGCTGATACAGTAAGATTTTATCTTCCTTATGTATCTCCAGTATGGACACCACTTAGATTTGATCAAGAAGGTTTAAAAGAAATTTATTCTAAATATATTTCTACATTTAAAAATGCTTATTCATTCTTTGAAATGTATGCTAATGCAGATAATATTGATCCAAGAGAATATAATATTAAAGTAGAAGATAGAGAACTAATAGATAAATGGTTACTATCAAAACTAAATAAACTTGTAAAAACAGTAATAGAAGGCTATGAAGAATTTGATTTAAATAAAGTAGTAAAAGCTATTATTCCATTTTTAAATGATGATTTATCTAATTGGTATATTAGAAGTAATAGAAGAAGATTCTGGGATAGTGAATTAACATTAAGTAAAAAATCAGTTTATCAAACAACTTATGAGGTATTAGTAACACTTGCTAAAATAACTGCTCCAGTAACTCCATTTATTTCAGATGAAATATATACTAAACTAACTAATGAAGAAAGTGTCCATCTAGCAGATTTTCCTGATGCTGTAGAAAGTCTAATAAACGAAAATATAGAAGAAAAAATGGATTTAGTAAGGGATATTTGTAGTCTAGGACGTGATGCTAGAGAAGAAGTTAATATAAAAGTACGTCAACCAATTAGTGAAGTTATTCTAGATTCTAGTGTAAAAGATATTATAGGTAATCTAGATGAAATAATAAAAGAAGAGTTAAATGTAAAAACAATTACATATAAAAGTGATATGACAAAATATTTAACATACTCTCTAAAACCTAATTTTAAAGTTTTAGGTAAAGAATTAGGTCCAAAAATAAAATCTCTTCAAGAAGAATTAAAGAATCTTTCAAGTGAAGCTGCCTATAAAGTTACAAAAGAACCATTAACAATAAAACTAGAAGGAGAAGATTTTACATTAGATAGTATTAATACATTAGTTTCAATAAATGTAAAAGAAGGTTATGCTGCTAGTAATGATAATAATACTTGTGTAATTTTAAATACTAATCTAACAGAAGAATTAATATTAGAAGGACTTGCTCGTGAAATGGTTCGTACTATTCAAAGTTTAAGAAAAGAAAAAGACTTTATAATAACTGATCATATCAATATTTATTATAATGGAAATAGTGTACTTGATAAAATGATTGATATGTATAAAGACTATATTATGGGTGAAACTTTAGCAGAATCTATATCTAAAAAAGATTTAGATAATAAATATATGTTAAATGATATTGAAGCATATATAGATGTAGAAAAAATTAAATAATTTTCAATATATAAAGGAAGATTCATGATTTTATTCATAAAAAACTAAATCGTTAAGAAATTGTAAAAAAATAAAAAGCAAGTTGAAAGATTAACTTTAAAAAAATAAATAAATTAATAATAAAAATACAAGAATAAATAATTAAACTTGTATTTTTTTTCTTATATTAAATAGGCATCATCAACTTCTTTTTCTGGAAGTTCTTCTATTCTTTTTAGTGTTTTTGCTAATATATTTATAGCTATTTGTTCAGTTTTTCGATTAACGTCACGTAAGGGATTGAACTCAACTAAATCAAAGGCAGTTACTTGATTAAAGTGTTCTAAAATACAATCACATATTTCCATAGCTTCTTTTTCATTTATTCCATCAAATTCAGGAACAGAAACACCTGGAGCTACCTCTGGGTCAATTAAATCTAAATCATAACTTACATGAATACCTTTAGTTTTATATCCAGCAATAGCAAAAGCTTTATCTACAATAGCTTTAGCACCTTCACGTTTTATATCTTCTGTTGTAAAAACAGTAACACTAGAATATTTTAATATCTCTTTTTCAGCTTCATCAATACTTCTAGCACCTACAATAACTGTTTTTGCCTGTTCGATAGTATCACCTCTATGAAAAGTCCTTAATTCATCACATTTATAACCATTTATAGCTGCAAGGGGTAGACCATGAATATTACCAGTAATTGTAGTTTCAAATGTATTATAATCTGTATGAGAATCAAACCAGATAATACCAATTTCTTCATTTTCTTTAGCATTAGCAAGAGCACTAGCAATAGCAACAGAGTGATCTCCTCCTAAAGTAAGTGGAAAATACCCACGTTTCATTTTATCTAAGATAGCTTTATATAGTTTCTCATTCAACATATTAACTTCATATCTGTTTTTACTTCTATCAGAAATATTTCTACTTTTTATGATAGTTTCATCTTGTGTAAAATTAAGAATTTCACCTTTATAAAAATTTTTTAAATCATTTATAAGTTGAGTAGGTCCAAGGTGGGCACCATCGATATGTACACCTAAATCAGAACCTGCTCCTATTATGATACTTTTCATTTTTATCACCTCATATAATCTATATAATTTTAACGTAAAAAAGGTTTCATATCAATAAAAATACTTTAATTTTACAATACTTTACGATATAATTATTATGGGTGAAATATATGAAAAAATTAAATGAGTTATATGATACTTCAAGTGATGTATTAATAAAAGCTATAAAAATAAATTCAAAAGAAATTGAACCAGGTGATTTATTTGTATGTACTATGGGTGTTAAAGCTGATAGACATGATTTTATAGATGAAGCAATAGAAAAAGGTGCTAGTGCAGTTATTGTAAGTCATGATGTAGGAGCTAAAAAAGTTCCTATAATAAAAGTAGATAATACTAATTATGAATTATCAAAATTATGTCAAAGATTTTATGACTATCCAGAACATGAATTGACAATGATTGGTGTAACAGGTACTGATGGCAAAACTTCTACAGCAACAATTATTCAAACATTAATAGGTAAAAAAAATTGTGGTTATATTGGAACTAATGGTAGAAGTTGGGCTGATAAAGTATTAGATGATAATCCAAATACAACTCCAGATGAAACAGTATTATATAGATTTTTAAGAGATTTTAGAAATGATAATTGTAAATATGCAGTAATGGAAACAAGTAGTGAAGCATACTTTAGAAAAAGATTAGAAAATTTAGAATTCGATGCAAGTGTTTATACTAATATTACTAGTGAACATTTAAATATACATGGATCTTTTGAAAACTATGTAGAATGTAAAAAAGAGTTATTTAAAAGAACTAAGAAAGATGGACTTTGTATTTTAAATAGTGATGATACATATTACCAAGAAATAAAAAAAATATGTAATGGTAAGGTGTATACCTATGGAACAAGTAATGATGATACTTTACAAATTATGGATTTTAAAGTTTATCCTACTAGAACTACTATTAAATGGAAATATGAAGATAAAATTTATGATATCGAAAGTCCATTACTAGGTGACTTTAATGTATATAATTTATCTGCAGGAATGCTTTTATGTTTAAAGTTAGGATTTTCCATTGAAGAATTAATTGAAAATATAAAGAATATAAAAATTAGTGGTCGTTTAGAACTTCTAGATACAAATACAAAATATTATGTTATGGTAGATTATGCTCATACTCCTAATGGAATATCTAAATTACTTAATTTTGTTCATACCTTAGATATCAATCGTTCTATAGTAGTGATAGGTCAGGCAGGTGAAAGAGATTATCTAAAAAGACCAAAGGTAGGTAATACTGTAGTTAATAATGCAAGTTATGCTATCTTCACATATGAGGATCCAAGAAGTGAAAATCCTAAAGATATATGTGAGGATATTATTAAGGAATTAAAATCAACTCATAATAATTATGAAATAGTAATTGATAGAAGAGAAGCAATAGAACGAGCTATTAATATAGCTAAAGATAATGATATGGTATTAATATTGGGTAAAGGTAATGAAACATATCAAAAATTAAAAAATGAAACTATATATTTTAATGATATAGAAGAAGCTTATAGAGCAGTAAAACTAAGAAAAGAAAAAGAGACAGTTTAGTCTCTTCAGACTGTTGACAAACCCCTAGAATTTTTCTAGAGGTTTTCTTATGCAACTTTTAAAAATTGAACTTTGATAATT
>CANRQD010000094.1 GCA_947632685.1 uncultured Bacilli bacterium
CCCCCCCCCGAACACTTTTGTCAATAATTTTTCATAAAAAAAAAGAAGCAATTTTGCTTCATAAAATTTTAACTATTCCTTGCATTATCCATTTAAATCAATAAATTCTTGATTAAGAGTATTATATTTATTATTTATTTTTTGTCCTTCTGCTTTTTCTAGAACATACCATCCTTTACGAAACATTAATTCATAAGTTTCTCTTTGTAAATTAATATATGTATCATACATATCTTTAAATTCGTTAAATAATGTTTCATTGCTTGCTTCTGTTAAAGCTACTGTATAGTTTTTTACCATTTCTTTTAAACAACTTAGTAATGAATTCATATAATCTTTATCATTTAAATTTGTACCAGTAGGAACTTCAGTTTTTGGGTTTTTTATTTGATTATTATTCATTGTTACCTCCTTCATTTAATATATTTAAAACTTTTTCCATTGTTTCATAAAATATATTTGAAGCCTTTTCTAACTGCTTATTTAATTCCTCATCTTCAACATTTTGAACTGCATTATACGTCTTTTTATATGCTCCATAATTCCAAGTAAACATATCACTTAAATAGTCTAGGTCTTTACAACTTATAATATTAGGTACTTCTTCATAATTATTCATTATTTATTCCTCCCAATAATATTGTGGTAATTTAATTAATTTTTTATACAACTATTTTATATCTTTTACAGAAGGTCCTAAAATTATATTTCCATCTATATCAAATCTAGAACCATGACAAGGACAATCCCAAGTATTTTCTTCTCTATTAAAAACCAAATTACATTTCATATGTGGACATATTAACGATACTTTGTGTTGTTTACCAAACGAATCTGTAAATATTCCATATTTTATACCCTTAATCTCTACGTACGTTGGATTATTCTTCTTAAATAAAGATACAGGATATACTTTCATATAATGAAAGCTATTAATAATAGAATCTATAACTAAATTAGAATTTATTCTATTAGGATTAAATAATTCTTTATATTTATTTTCATTATTACTAATCAAATCTACTATTAATTTAGCACCAATTGTAGAATTTGTCATACCCCAAGCATTATAAGCAGTTGATATATATAAATTGTCTTTTATCTCACCAATAAAAGGTAAATTATCATTACTCATAATATCTTGATTCATCCAAGTATATAAAGATTCTATATTAAATAAATTTTTAAAATCTTTTCTACTATTATCATAATTTTCTTTATAATCAATTTTACTTGTTAATTTATGTTTATTAGATCCAAATATTATATAATCTCTATAATATCTAATAGATATAAGATTATTATCTACATTTATTAAAGTATAATTATATCTATTAGCTACTTTATTAGCATTAACATATTCTCTTTGAATATAAGTTTTTAAAGGTATCATAGTAGGTATAATAAAAAATGGATAATGACAAGCTACTACAACTGTTTTAGCATATATAATTCCATTATTAGTTTCAATTTTATACTCATCTTTTTCTTTTGATATATTTGTTGCGATTACATTTTCATATATATCCATATTTTTATTTATTATTTTTACTAATCCATTTAAGTATTTTAGAGGATGAAATGTATAAGTATTGCTAACGCTAAAACCTTTTACAATATTATCGTTTATTATATCATTAGTATGTATATTCCATTGTTCTAATAAGTCTTTTTCTTTATTTATTTTATCTATATTTATCTTTTCATTTGTAAATAATATAGAATCTACCTTTTTAAAATCACATTCAATTTTATTTCTATCTATAATATTTTTTATTAATTCTATAGCATCAAGTTGTGAATCTAAATAATTCTTAGCTGTAAATATATTAAAATTATTAGTTAATTTAGTGTAAATATTTTCTTGTAAATAACTTATTTTAGCAGTTGTTTTACTAGTAATACCAGAACCTACTTTTCCTTTATCTATTAGTATTACTTTTTTCTCTATATCTTTTAAAAAATATGCCGTAGTTAAACCTGTTATACCACATCCTATAATTAAAATATCAGTATTTAACTCACTTTCCATATCTTTCTTTTTAACTTTTATTTTAATATCTTCCCAAATGGATTTATTACTCATATTATCACCAATATTAGTATGTGATAAGAAAAAAAAATAATACTACTCAGAGTATTATAAATATTCTTTTAATTTTTCTACACATCTTTCTTGCATTGATATATATTCTTTAACTATATTTGATACTTCTTTATCTATTTCTTTATTATTATATATTTTTCTACCTTCTATAATTCCCATATTAGTACCTTGTAATAATAATTCTGCTATTTTAGAATTACTATGATCAGTTAAAGTTTTCATTTCAACTCCATACCAAGTCATAGCTTTTGTAACTGCATTTGTTTCATGTGGATCATCAGTACTATTATATTTTTTATAAATCTCTTTTATCCTTTTTGAAATATCATCATAATCATTATATTGCTTATCTAATAACTTTCTAAAACTTTCATCACTAACTTTATCCATTATAAAATGTATTGCATCCATTCCCATTGATGCACCTTTACTTATTTCATCTAATGCATTAATATTTTCTTTCATATTATGACCTCCATTATTATTATGGTAATTTAACTTAAAAATAATTCATTTTAATTATTTTATTAAATAACATATAAAATTTTATTTTTAATATAATTAAGTATGTGTAATATAAATATAAAAAATAAAATATTTGCTCATAGAGGAATGCATAACAATTTAAATATACCAGAAAATTCTATTAAAGCTTTTAAACGCTCATTAGATAAAAATATTCCAATAGAACTAGATATTCATTTAACTAAAGATAATAAACTTGTTGTATTTCATGATAATAATTTAAAAAGAATGACAGGAATAAATAAATTAATTAGAAAATGTAATTATGAAGAACTAAGTAAATTAAAGCTTTTAGATACAGATGAAAAAATTCCATTATTTATAGATGTCCTTAATTTAATAAATGGTAAAGTTTTAATAAATATTGAAATTAAAGATGATAAAAGATTACAAACTACCATAGAATTATTAATAGCTTTATTGGATAAATATAAAGGTTCTTTTATTATACAATCATTTTATCTTAAATATTTACTTTTAATTAGGAAAAAAAGAAAAAATTATATGATTGGTCTATTAGTTACTAATATTAAAAATGTCTGCTATAAAGTTATGTATTTTAAATTTATTATTGGTATTATAAAGCCAGATTTTATTGCTTGCAATAAAAATATGATTATGTGTAATAGTATTAAAAAATTACGTGCTAAAGACTATATAATTATTGCATGGACTATAAAAAATAAAAAAGAAAAAAAATTTGCATTTAAATATGCAGATTCATTAATATCAGAATATTTATATGATGTTACACTATATGACTAAATAAAATATTTATATTAATAAAAAATTAATAATATATTTCAATAATTTTAATATTATTAACTATTTTCTTTTATATATTTTTTTACAAAATATCTTACTTGTGAGGGTTGAATATTAAAATATCTTGCAGTTGGTTTTACACCTATTTCTTTTGACATATAATAAATATTTTTAGTATTTTTTTCTATAGGTGAGGTTTTTTTCTTTATTATCTTTGTAAGTTGTTTTCTATAGTTTTTCCAAAATTCAAAATCTTTTTCTAAATAATCATTTTCATTTAGTTTTAATAATTCCATATATATATCAGTTCCTTATTACAACATTTATAGTATCATAAGAAACTAAACATTTAATGATTTATGACATTTTGTAGACTATATCAATAAAATAATAGCTAATTTTTTACAACAATTTTTACATCTATCATTATACAGAAGATATTCTCTCTAAAAATTATATTTGAATTAATACTTTTATTTACTTGAAATCAAAAGAGAATTTTCTTAATTTATTATAATATTACTCTTATTCTTAGTTGTAATCATTTTACTCCTAAAATAGCAAAAGCATCTGATTTCAATATTTGTTGATTTCAGATGCTATCCTAAGTAAGTGATTGATTTGATTAGCCAATCAAATGTATCCTTTTTTATTTTATGCAAGTTTCTTGATATATTATATCATAACATAAAATGAACTTTATTAAATATGATCTCTATTTTTACTCAATTTTTTCGAGTTTCCTATCATAAAATGGTACCCTAAGGGAAGGAACGACAACTTTTATTTAATAACTATAATCATATATATGATTTACACCTAATTCCTGTAATTTATAATATTTTTTGAGTACTAACCCAATTTCTTTTACATTATCATCTGGATATTTAGTCATTAATATATCATCCATAATTTTTAGTTCTACTGGTTCTAAATCATAGTCTACTATTCTAAAGACAAAGTTATTATAAG
>CANRQD010000095.1 GCA_947632685.1 uncultured Bacilli bacterium
TCGTTCGACTTGCATGTCTTAGGCATGCCGCCAGCGTTCATCCTGAGCCAGGATCAAACTCTCAATAAAATTTATTTAAGTTTGTTATAATTTAATTTAATTATTTTTCCCTAGCTACTCAAAATTGACGTTTTGCTTAGTTTTCAAAGATCATTCTTGTGTAAATCACTGAGTTGCGTTACCAATATATCAAAATTACTTTTAATTGTCAATACTTTTTTTAATTTTTTTTACATTTTTTTAGACACATATTTAACAATCATTTTTGTAAATATTTTTTTTCAAAAATGTAAAAGAAAATTTTTTTAAAAATTGACTTGATACTTGGAATATACGTTTCTAACACGTACCAACCAAATATATCAAAAAGTAATTAAGATGTCAACAATAAATTATTTTTTTGTTTAAATTTATTGTATGCATTGTGTTAATTTTTTCAATACACGTTCACTAATATAACAAAACAAAAATAGAAAGTCAATACTTTTTTTACTTTTTATGAATTATTTTTTATTATTAATGTATTTTATTATAAATATGCATTAATTTTAAAAGAAAAAAATCAATTCATACAATATAATATATGCCTTAAAATAATTTTTTTGCATATAAAAATATCTAATATAATTTTTATTTATAATCCTTATATATATTATAATAATGTTCTACTGTACCAGGTGTAAATGCCATATCCTTTTTTCTTGCATGCTCTATCAAATCTGATAATTCTTCCTTAAGTATCATATCTAATTTTTTTGAATACCCCATTAAATCTTTATGATAATTATACTCTCCGTAATCTAAAACTTTAAATGATCCATCAGGAAATACCCTAAGATCCAAATCATAATCAATATACTTAACAGCATCATGATCTATTTTATAAGGTGATGCTATATTACAATAATAATATATACCATCTTTTTTATATTGTCCTATAATATTGTACCATTTATTTTTAAAAAAATATAAAACTGCTGGTTCTTTAGTTCTCCAAGTTCTACCATCTGATTCAGTTACCTTAGTTTTTTCATTTCCGAATATTAAATAATCATCGTGAATTTCCAATAACACTGCTTCATCCCAAGCACGATGTATCTTACTATTGTGTTTATAACTATGTATTATATATTTCTTTCCTATTTCTAAATTTTCCATTATTAATACCTCATCTCTGCATAATAGTATATCTTTTTTTTACTTTTTTTTCAATTGTTAATTTTATCCATATAAAAAATTCAAATCGAATTAATCCTAAAAATAAAAAAAAAGAAGTCATCGTAAACTTCTATTTCTTACTTTTCTTATTCTTACCTGCTGTATTTTTTCTTTTTTTCTTTTTATCATCATTTTCTTTTTCTGAAATAACATCTGCTTCTTCTACTACAATAGTTTCAGAATCAATAGCATTTTTAAATTCTTCGACATTCTTCTTAATTATAAAAGTTGATATAGCATCTAATATAGCATATACAATAATAAAAATACCAACAATTCGCATTATAAGTACTGCTCCTGCAAATGGATTAAATAATAATATAACACCACATATTGTACCAATTAATGAAATAATCATTGTTGTTTTCCATAAATCATTATCACTATTTTTTAGACTAAAAGCATATTGTATCTTATTAGCACTGCTAACTACTATAGCTATTCCAAGCACTATAGGAAGTAAACTACCAATAGCACCAGGATTCTTTATAATTAGACCACCTAATATTATAGTAACTATACCATATAAGACATCAAGTCCCATAATTGAAATATAATTTTTCCTACTATTTGTAAAGAATCTTATTAAAGCATATGCCCCTGCACATATTAGGATGGCACCTACTATATAAGAAATAGTAAATATAGTAGCTTCTGATTCAAATACTAATAATATCCCAAGTATTAATAATAATATTGAACTTACAATAGAAGATTTTAATAAATTTTTCATAATAATACATCCTCCTAATATAAATATTTATTTTATATTTATAACCTTATTATAACATATAAATTATTTTTTCACACTTTTATTTATATTTTAGTCACTAAAAATGTTAATAATTCTTCCGGAGATTTACCATTTTTTATTACATCATATATTAAATCAATAATAGGAATAGATACATTTTTATCACTAAGTAATTGATATATAGATTCTAAGGTATAATAACCTTCAATTGTAGTATTTTTAACATAATCTTCTATTATTTCTTTTGAACTTTTTGATCCTACAAGTTTCCCATAACTATAATTTCTACTTTCTGTACTTGTACAAGTTAATAATAAATCACCAAATCCTGCAAAACTCAAAACTGTTCTCTTATCTCCATCAAAAGCATCTATAATTTCTTCTATATCATGAATAGCTTCTGTAATAAACATTGCTCTAGTTGAATCACTTGCATTAAGTCCTTCTAACATCCCACTGGCAAGCGCAATTACATTTTTTATAGAACCACATATTTCTGTACCAATAACATCATAAGTATGCCTTATTTTTACATAGTAATTTCTAAAAGCTTTATTAACAACATTTTTAGCATTAATACTAGTAGTTGCAAGAGTTAAGCCAATTGGTTTTTTCTTTATGACATCAACTGCAAAAGAAGGACCTGATATAACTGCAATATTATCAGTATCTAAATAATTTCCTACTATTTGATGAATAAATAATCCTGAGTTTTGTTCTATTCCTTTAGAAGCTATACAAATATTAACATCTTTATCTGCATAGAAAACAAGCGCTTTACACAAATCTGCAACAAATGCTGCAGGAATTGCAATTACTAATAAATCCTTATCTTTTGCACATTCTAAAATACTATTAGTAACTTTTATATTGTCATCTAAAGTATAACCTGGAAGTAATTTTTGATTTCCATGATTTTTTAATAGTTCCTCTTTTTCATCGACAAACTTTGTCCACATTGTAATATCAACTTTATTTTCAGAAAGAATAGAAGCAAGTGCCATACCGTATGCTCCTGTTCCAAATATACCTACTTTCATAATAATCCTCCTAACTAAATTCTGGTATTGTTGTAATTGGAATTATTTGAATAAAAGTATTACCATCATTTACTTTTATTTCATTTCCATCTTGATATTTGTATATTGTTTTCTTAGTTCTGTCATCTTTTTGCCAAGTGATAGGTAATGCATAACCATTAGTTATATAGTATCCTTCTCCATCACCTACAGTATCTAAATCTTGTCTACCATAACTATCTAACCCTCTATTTGCAACTTTTTCAATTATAATATTTTTATAATGCAATTGTTTTTGTGTTGTTTTATCTATATGACTACTCCCATTCATACTTCTTAAATAATATTTTTTCTCACTATCATAACTATAACTAGTAGTATGAAAATTAGAATATTTTAGATTAATTTTATTTGCAAGAATTCTATTATCTTCTAAGCTATCATCCTTTGGACCCTTAAAAGTAATCTCATCTGCACTATAATTTAAAAGCTCCCAATCATCTGTTTTTATATCATAATTTTTAACTTCACTAGCGTATTTATATAATGTATCTGTATTAGTAAATACATTATGAGGTGCTGCAATATTTTTATCTCTCCAATAAGCAGCATCTGCCGTAAGACCATTTATATTATCAACATCTAAAAATTTTATATCATTTTTAGCATAATCACTCCATCCATAATGACAATATATCGCATCACTTTCTAAAGCATAATCTAAATAATAATGCCTAGAACTACGAACAGGACCAATTAACGAAACATCTTTATCTTTATATAAAGACATAATACGAGTTAGTCCTCCCTCAACTATGATTTCATAATTTATATATGAGTCTTGAAGTCCAGCCTGTGAATTATTACCAACATTATTATCAATCATTATAGCTAAAGGTCTTTTATTACTATCTTCATCAACTATAGTTATTTTCTTTTGAGAAATTTCCTTTATTATAGAACTATCACTATTAAAGTATATAAAATACGCTATAATCCCTATAATACATAATATAAAAATCATTATACAAACAGTAATAAACTTTCTATCTTTTTTCCTCAATTTTTTCTTTTTTCTAGATTTAGACACATTATCATCTCCAAATAATAAATAAAAATTAAGCTACTTGAATACTAAAAACAATTATGCTATAATGCTTGGTGTTGAAATATACATATAATTTTAAAATAATGTTATAAAAATATAGTTATTTAAAATACAATATGTTATAATAAATATATATTTTTAATTTTTTAGGGGATTAGTTAAATGGTATAATAATGGTCTCCAAAACCACTGTTGGGAGTTCGATTCTCTCATC
>CANRQD010000096.1 GCA_947632685.1 uncultured Bacilli bacterium
AAAAGGAAAAGTAATAACTGTAGATAGTGGTCACGGTGGTCGTGATCCTGGAACTAGGTATGGAAATATATTGGAAAAAGATTTAAATTTACAAATATCTAAACAATTGAAAAAAGAACTTGAAAAAAAAGGTGCTACTGTATATATGATTAGAGATAAAGATGAAGATTTATCTCTAGAAACTGATAGTAGAAAAAAAAGAAGTGACTTATATAGACGATTAATTAAAATTAAAAATAATAAAAGTGATTTATATTTATCTATTCATTTGAATTGGTATACTGATCCATATTATGGTGGGGTAGAAGTTTTATATAATAATATAAATAAAAAAAATAAAATATTAGCTACTAAAATTAGTAATAGCTTTATAGATAACAATATAAAAACTAGAGATATAAAGGAAACGGATTTATATATGTATAGAAATACTTATACACCAGGTGTATTAATTGAATGTGGTTTTTTATCTAATAGAGATGATAGATATTTATTACAAAAAGCTAGTTATCAGAAAAAAATATCAAAAATTATTACTAATGGTGTAATTAATTACTTTGATGATATAGCAAAAAAATGTCAAGTTATCGACCAATAATAGTATTTTTTTATAAAAAAGTGGTTGATAACTTGTTTTTTTTTTAAATTATATATAATAATAATAGGTGGTTATATGGAAAAAATTTATAGGAGAGAAGATTACTTAAATAAAATTAGAGGATTTTATCAAGATACAATGATAAAGGTTATTACAGGAATAAGAAGATGTGGTAAATCATACTTATTAAAAGCAATTATTGAAGAATTAAAAGAAAATGGAATTTCTGAAAAAGATATTATTTATATTGAATTAGATAGTAAAAAATATAAGGATATTAAAACTCCTAAAGAATTAGAAAAAGCTATTGATGATTTAATTGTGGATAATAGTTTTAAATATTTATTTATAGATGAAGTACAAAATGTTCAAGGCTTTGAAAATGTAATTAATTCATATAGAGAAGAACAAAATTATTCTATTTTTTTAACTGGATCTAATTCATATCTATTGAGTGGTGAACTTATTACTAAACTTACGGGAAGATATATTGAAGTTGAAATGTTACCTTTAAATTTTTATGAATATGTTGATATGAAAAAAAATATGGGTAAAGAAGTAGATATAAATATTTATCATGAATTTGAAGAATATATAAGAAATGGTGGATTTCCTGGTTCAGTAAAATATGATGCTTATGAAGATAAATTATTATATACAAAAAATGTAATAAATCAAATTTTTGAAAAAGATATAAAAAGTCATAAAAAAATTAAAGATAAAGCATTGTTTGAAGTTATTGAAAAATTTGTTGTTAATAATTTTGGCTCTATAATATCAGTAGGTAGTATATATAACTATTTAACTAAAGAAGAAAAAAAATCTATTGATAGAAGAACTATAAAAAATTATATTGAAATATTAGAGAATGCTAAAATAATATATCCATGTGATTTGTTTGATATAAAATCAAAAAAAGTATTAGATGGTGAAAAAAAATATTACCTAGCAGATTTAAGTATTTATTTTGCTTTAAATACAGATAATAGAATTAATTATGGACCAGTTTTGGAAAATGTTTTATTTTCTTACTTAAAAAGTCTTAACTATAGTTTAAGTGTAGGTAAAATTGGTAATTTAGAATGTAACTTTATTGCAAGACGAGGAATAGATGAATATTTCTATATTCAAGTGACTAAGAGTATAGATGATGAAAAAACTGAAGAAAGAGAATATAAACCATTTTATAATATTAAAGAAATGTATCCTAGATATTTATTTATGACTGATTTAGTTTTACAAAAGAATATTGCTGGTATAAATAATGTAAATATTGTTGATTTTATATATAATAAAGAAGATTTAAAATAGTATTATTTTAAGTTTAAATAAAATATGAATTATAAAATTATTACTAACGGTGTAATTAATTATTTTGAATGATTATAAAATCATTCTTTTATATTGTAATAAAAGCTAAAAAAAGGTATAATAAGATAAAATAGGGTAATAGTAAAAAGAATGAAATGAGGTGAATCCAATGATTGTTAGACTTATAAAGAAAACTAAAATTTATAATTTTTCTTTACCTAATAAAGTATCTGGTAATTATTGGATTGAAGATAATGATAGATATGGAAATACTAGAAATTTAATTAATGTTGAAGCAGATAATGGTTTATGGAAGATAAAAAGTGATTTTGAAACAAAAATAATGTCAGGAAATAATGAGGTTGATTCAGCATATTTAAAAGAGTATACAATGTATTTTTTAAAGATAAATACAGATAATGAGTATGTAATTTTATATTGTTCTCCTTCAATGGATGATAAACTTAGTAAGCTTAAAGTTTCTAGAAATGGTGATTTTGTAATTGGTAGTGGAACTCAAACTCATATAACTTATTCGTATCCATTAGTATCTAAGCAACATGCTAAATTAATTTATAATAATGGTAAATGGACAATACAAGATTTAAATAGCAAATATGGTACTTATGTTAATAATCAAGCTATTACTAATAAGGTTTTAGATTATGGAGATATAGTATTTATAATGGGTCTTAGGATTATTGTTATGAAAGATTATATTGTCTTAAATAATATATCTAATATGATAAGTTATGATAGTAATAGTTTTTCTCTTTTAAAACCAACTATACAAGAATTTAATTATGATGATTCTATTGAAGAGGATCCTATAGATTTTTATAAAGCAGAAGATTTTTTCTTTAGATCACCTAGATTCAAGTCTAAAATAGAACCTGTTGATATTATTGTTGAAGATCCACCAAGTAAAGAAAGTCAAGAACAAATGCCTGCAATATATACAATTGGACCAATGATTACAATGGCTATGAGTTCAGTTGCCATGAGTTTTTCATCTATTGCCGGAATATTAAATGGTACTATGCAATTAAGTAATGCTATGCCATCTTTAGTAATGTCTTTTGCCATGTTACTTACGATGTTACTATGGCCACTATTATCTAATAAATATCAACAAAACCAAAGAAAAAAACGTGAAAAATTAAGACAAGATAAATATATGGAATATGTTCAAGAAAAGCATCAAGAAATATTATCACAAATGAAAGTACAAAGACAAATTTTAGTTGATAATTATCTTCCGTTAGATGTCGTTGAAAATATTATTAAAACAAAGAAAAGAAATTTATGGGAAAGAGAACTAAAACAAGAAGATTTTTTAGATTTACGTTTAGGTATTGGTTCTACTGAGCTTCAGGGAAATATTGTTTTTCCTCAACCTAGGTTTGAATTGGATAATGATAATTTAAGAGATTTAGTATTAAAAGTAGCTAGTGAATCTAGAGTATTAACTGATGTTCCAATTTCATTATCATTTGTAAGAAACTATATTTCTGCTATTATAGGAGAAGGACAACAAAAGAAAAAATTTATTGAAGGTTTAATTCTTCAAATGATTGCATTTCATAGTTATGATGATTTAAAAATAATTTTATTTACTAATGAAAATAATGCCTCATCTTGGGAGTATTTAAAAGTTCTACCACATTGTTGGAATAATGATAGATCAGTTAGATTTTTTGCAACAAATCAAGATGAGAGAAAAGAACTTTCTCTATATTTAGAAAAAGAATTTCAAAATAGAAAAACTTATAGTGAAAATAATAATCAAAATGGCATATCTTATTATAATTTTTCTCCATATTATTTTATAATAACTGATGATTATAAAGCAATTAGAGATATTGAGATAATAAAAGATGTATGCAGTTTAGAATCTAATATTGGTTTTAGTTTATGTATAATAAGTCCTAGATTAACTAATTTACCAAATAGATGTAAAACTTTTATTAGTATAGGTGATATAAAATCAGGTGTATTTGAAAATGAATTAGTATCTAATAAACAAAAAGAATTTATTGCAGATTTTAATCCTGAATTAAATATGTATGATAATTGTAAGATTCTTTCAAATATTCCTATTGATATAGCAAAAGAAGAAAAAAATATTCCAGATGTTGTTACATTTTTGGAAATGTATAATGTAGGTTTAATAGAGCAACTTAATATTTTAAATCGTTGGAAGCACAATGATCCTACTAAGTCATTACAAGTACCAATAGGTATAGATAAAAATGGTGAACAATTTCAACTTGATTTACATGAAAAATATTATGGACCACATGGTCTTGTTGCAGGTATGACAGGTTCAGGTAAATCTGAATTACTTCTTTCATATATATTATCTATGG
>CANRQD010000097.1 GCA_947632685.1 uncultured Bacilli bacterium
TAGTGAAGATAAAAATTCTAAAGACTTTTGTGTAACAGGAGATGAAGAAACCTGTAAAGTAAATACATGTTATTTAAACAAAACAAAAGATAGTTGTTCACCAGGAACAATAGTAGAATATAAAGTAAATGCTAGTGATATTATAAGATTTCATGTAGTGCATGATGATGGAGAAAAATTAACATTACAAAGCCAAAAAAATATAGTTTATAATGTAGCTTGGTATGCAACAGGGGATGAAGAGGTTGATAATGCTGATAGTAATAATCCTGTATGTAAAAAATGTGATAATACCATAGGTCCAAATACAATATTACCAAAGTTAGAGGAAAAAACAAAAAACTGGAATAATGTAAATGATTTAAATTATTCCATAGGAGAAAAGGAGTCAACTTTAGGATATTCACAATGTGTTGGGTATAATAATTGTAGTAATACAGGTTATATGTTAAGTAGAAGTAATAATGTAAAAGCAAGAATGATAACAATACAAGAGGCAGCTAAATTAGATTGTACAACAAGTAATAAATCATGTCCAATCTGGATGTATAATTATTTGCATGATTCAATTTCATTTGAAGGAACAGTAAATGATACGTATACAGAAAATAATGGTGGTAGGAACTATGCCTATTGGTTTATGAATACCCCTACTTATAATGATAGAGCATGTTATGTAACACAAAGTGGTTCGATAGGTTGGGATCTTATGATAAAAATAGATAGAGGAGCACGAGCAGTGGTAGAAATAAATAAAAATTAAGCTAATTTTTGTTTCTAATAACTTTGTCTATTATTCCATATTCTAAAGCTTCATCTGAATCCATAAAATTATCTCTTTCAGTATCAGCTTCAATAATTTTAATATCTTTTCCAGTGTTATCAGAAAGTATTTTATTTAATTTATTTCGAGATTTTAATATTCTTTCAGCAGCAATCTTAATCTCAGTTGCTTGACCTTCAACACCACCTAAGGGTTGATGTATCATAACTTCTGCATTAGGAAGAGCATATCTTTTACCTTTTGTTCCAGAAGATAATAAAAATGCACCCATTGAGGCAGCAATACCAACACATATTGTTGAAACATCACTGTTAATTAAATTCATAGTATCATATATAGCCATACCAGCTGTTATAGATCCACCAGGAGAATTAATATATATTGATATATCATCATTATTAATAGAATCTAAGTATAAAAGTTCTGCAATAATACTACTGGCAGTATTATCATTTATTTCTCCATTTAATAAAACTATTCTCTCTTTTAATAATCTAGAAAATATATCATAACTTCTTTCACCATTATTTTCTTTTTCTATTACTATAGGAACTAAACTCATATTTATCACCTAATAATATTTTAGTGTAAATAAAATAAAATATGCATATTATAAATCGTCAAAATATGATACAATGAAATTGAATAGAATATAAAGGGTGATATATATGAATGAAACAATTAATGTAAAAATTAATGGTGAGAATTATGAATACTTTAAAGGTATATCATTAGAAGAGATTGCTAAGTCATTTCAAGCAGAACGTAAGTATCCAATACTTTTAGCAAAAGTTAATAAAAATATAAGAGAATTATCATATCAAGTTACAAAAGATTCTAAAATAGAGTTTTTAGATTTAACATCACGTGAAGGAAATAGAACTCATATTAGTGGATTAACATTTATAATTTTATATGCCGTTAAATCATTATATGGTAGAAATGCTGATATCATAATTCAACATTCTCTAGATAAAGGGATATATATAGAAACAAACTTTGATCTTACTGAAGAAAAAGTTAACCAAATAAAAAAAGAAATGATTAGAATAATTGCAAGTGATTTAGATATTACAAAATTAACAATTGATAGATTAGAAGCAATAAAATATTTTAAAACTATAAATGATTTACCAAAAGCAGGAGTAATGAAATATAATACAAATACATATGTAACATTATATAGATTAGGTAACTTATATAATTATTTTTATAATATGATGCCTACATCAACTAATAAAGTAAAAGATTTTGATTTAACATATATAAAAGATAATGGATTTATTTTAAGATTTCCAACTATATATATATATGATCATATAAAAGAATATCAACATCATCCACATATGTTTGAGGTTTTTCAAGAATATAGAGATTGGGCTCAAATAATGAATATAAAAAATTCAGTTGATTTGAATAAAGTAGTATCTAGTGGAAAAATAAATGAATTGATAAGAATAGATGAAACAGTACAAAGTAATAGATTATTAAATATAGCAACATCTATAAGTCAAAATAAGAATATAAAAATAGTTTTAATGGCAGGGCCATCTTCTTCTGGTAAGACAACGACTTCATTAAAATTATCAATGTATTTAAGAAGTTGTGGATTAAAAATAAGAACATTATCAATGGATGATTATTTTAAAGATAAAATTGAAGCACCATTAGGTGCAGATGGTCAATATGATTTTGAATGCTTAGAGGCGGTTGACTTAGAATTATTTAATGATCAGATAGAAAAATTACTTAATTATGAAGAAGTTATGTTACCAACATATAATTTTATTTTAGGTGTTAAAGAATATAAAACTAAAGCAAAATTAGAACAAAATGAAATATTAGTAATTGAAGGTATACATGGCCTAGATAATAATATTTTAACTAATATTCCTAGAGAGAATAAGTTTAAAATATATTTATCACCATTAACAGAAATAAATATGGATAATCATAATAGAGTATCAACATCTGATAATAGATTATTAAGAAGAATAATAAGAGATAATAGAACTAGAGGATATGGTGTAGATAAAACTTTAGAATCTTGGGCTAAAGTAAGAGAAGGAGAAGAAAAATATATTTTTCCATATCAAGATGATGCTGATGTTACATTTAATACAGCTTTAATATATGAAATAGGAGTATTAAAAACATATGTAGAACCACTTTTATATTCAGTAGAGGCAGAATCAGATTATTATGAAGAAGCAAAAAGATTAATAGATTTTTTAAGGTTATTTTTACCTATACCTAGTGATGCTATACCACAAGATTCTATTATTAGAGAATTTATTGGTGGAGGATGCTTTAATATATAATAAAAATATTGAAATAAAATAATTCAAATTATATAATAATAAATAGTGGAGGGATAAAATGATAAAAGTAGCAATAAATGGTTTTGGAAGAATTGGAAGACTTGCCTTTAGACAATTGTTTGAATTAGATGGATATGATGTTGTAGCAATAAATGATTTAACTAGTCCAGATATGTTAGCACATTTATTAAAATATGATACTGCTCAAAAAAGATATGATGGACATAAAGTTGAAGCAACAGAAAATTCTATAATAGTAGATGGTAAAGAAATAAGAATATATAAAGAGCAAGAACCAGTAAATTTACCTTGGAAAGAATTAGATGTTGATGTTGTAATAGAGAGTACAGGATTTTTTACATCTAAAGAAAAAGCAAGTGCTCATATAACAGCTGGAGCAAAAAAAGTAATTATTTCTGCACCTGCAGGTAATGATTTAAAAACAATAGTTTATGGTGTAAATGAAGATACTTTAACAAGTGATGATAATATTATTAGTGCAGCAAGTTGTACTACTAATTGTTTAGCTCCAATGGCAAATACTTTAAATAAATTAGCAAAAATTGAAAGTGGAATTATGACAACAGTTCATGCTTATACTGGTGATCAAATGATATTAGATGGACCACATCGTAAAGGTGATTTAAGAAGAGCACGTGCAGGAGCTTCTAATATAGTTCCAAATTCAACAGGAGCGGCTAAAGCAATTGGTCTTGTAATTCCAGAATTAAATGGAAAGTTAATTGGTTCAGCACAGAGAGTACCTGTAATAACTGGATCTACAACAATTTTAGTTGCTGTAGTAAAAGGTAAAGATATCACAGTAGAAAAAATTAATGAAGCTATGAAGAATGCAGCAAATGAATCATTTGGTTATAATGAAGAAGAAATAGTGTCTACAGATATAATAGGAACTAGATATGGATCTATTTTTGATGCAACACAAACTTTAGTATCTAAAATAGATGATGATACATATCATGTTCAAGTAGTAGCTTGGTATGATAATGAAAATGGATATACTTCTCAAATGATAAGAACAGCAAAATATTTAATGGAAAAATAGTAGAAATCTACTATTTTTTTACTTTATAAAAAAATTACGTACAATAAAAATTATTTTTTCTAAAATATATTGACTTGGGGGG
>CANRQD010000098.1 GCA_947632685.1 uncultured Bacilli bacterium
AGGAAGATAGAGAATTCAATAAAGAGAGAATTTAGAGAGAAAGGATTAAAGGAAGGATTAGAAGAAGGAATACAAAAGGGCCTAAAAGAAGGCATTAAAGAAGGTGCAAAAGAAGAAAAGATACAAATAGCTAAAAGAATGAAAGAAAATAATATTGATGTTAATATTATATCTAATTGTACTAATTTATCTATTGAAGAATTAAAAAATATCTAAAAAAAAATAAAGAGCTTTCGTTATGAAAACTCTTTATATATTGTAGAATTAAAACTATGTTGTGTTGGTTCAATTTGTTGTAATGTATTTGTATCTATCATGAAAAATCTATCATCTAAAAAATCTTCCCCCGTATTAGTAACAGGATCATCCCATGTTAGGTCTATATGATACCACGTATCATATAAATTAATAGCATTCCATACATGAGAATCACTAGCAATTTTAAAACTTTTTATATTTAAATCTTCTAAAAATAATTCCATTGCATCAGAGTATCCTCCACAAATTCCGTATCCTTCAATTAGTGGGCCATATGCGATATCTGATTTATATTCAATTACATTATTATCTGTTCGATTTGAGTCATATTTTGAATTATCTATTATATAATCATGTATAGCTTTTATTTGATCTTTTGTAGATAAGCTACTATTAAATATTTCATGCTCAATATTTCCTATAGCGTCATTAATTAATTCTATATCTGTATCTGTATATGATTTAGTTATTGAAAGTTTTACTTTTCCAAGAGAATCAGTTACTGTTTCTATATTATTAAAACTATTAAATGGATGTACATAATTATTAATACTTGATAAGACTATTTGATTATTTACTATATCTTTTACATCTTTTATGCATTCTTTATATTCTTCTGGACAATAAAATGTAAACTCATCTTTACCTGCGTTTAGAATAGTATAAATTATATTCATAATGTCTTGTTTATTTTTTGGCTCAAAATTATTCGTATTTTGTACATATAAAAAATCATAATCTCTGTAATATTTATTTTTATCTCCCAATTCTACAACGTGTGTTTCTTTAACAAAATGATTATAATAAAATTTTAAAATATTTTCTTTATATATACATGTAATACCTACTAATATTAATAAAATACCGCAGGTTATATATCCTTTCATAGTATCACCTATTAAAATTATAGCATAAAAAAGAAGTAACATCTATTACTTCATTGCATTTTTTAATTTTGTTAATCTTGACTTTACACGCGCAGCTTTATTTTGATGTACTAAACCACTTTTTTTTGCTTTATCTACTTTTTGAATAGCAGTATTTAAACTTATTTCAGCAGCATTTTTATCTCCAGCTTTAACATCCTTTTCAAATTTTTTAATAGCTGTTTTCATACTTGCAGTTATATCATTATTAATTATTTCTTTTTTCTTATTTCCACGTACACGTTTTTTAGCACCTCTAATATTTGGCATTTTTTCACCTCACTTTAAACACATTAATTCTATCAAAAAAAACGTAAAAATGCAAATAAAACTTTAATTTTTGTAAATATTATTAATAGGTGATTATATGGCTCATGAAATAGACTTAAAAAATTATAGAGTTCGAACAGATATTATTTTAGATACTGTAGATACAAATATTGATAATAAAGGCATAACCCATACATCTGTAAATGTAGGAGATATATTAGTAGAAGACGTTGTTATAAATAAATTAGGAGAAAAAAGTTGTGGCAAAAAAGCAGGTATATATAAAACAATAACCTTTAAAGATATTACTGACAAAACTAATTTTAAAAAAGTAGAAGATGTTGTTATAAATAATTTACGTAGTATTTTAAATAGCAATGGAATTAAAGAAAATGATACTTGTTTAGTTATTGGACTGGGAAATCCTAAATCAACTCCAGATAGTTTAGGTCCTAAAGTTATAGAAAATGTTTTAGTTACAAGATATTTATTTGATTTAGGTGAGGTAGAAGAAGGATATATGAATACATCATCTTTTATACCAAATGTTACAGGAGTTACTGGAATTGAAACTAAAGATTTAATTAGTGGTGTTGTTAAAGTAGTAAAACCTGATTTTATTATAATAATAGATGCTTTAGCGTCATCATCCATTGATAGAGTTAATAAAACTATTCAAATAACAGATGCAGGAATACTACCTGGAAGTGGTGTTGGAAATAGTCGTAAAGGACTTAACAAAGATACTTTTAAAATACCTGTTATTGCAATAGGTGTACCAACTATTGTAGATGCTTTAACAATAGTATATGATACATTTAATTATATGAAAAAGAAATTTAGTTATAATATAGAAAATATAGATAGTAGTAAACTAAAATTTGTAGACTCAATGCATCAAAATTATTTAAATACTGATAGAGAACTATCTAAAGAAGAAGAACAAAAAATATTAGGTATGGTAGGTACTTTAGATGATGAAGAATTTAAAAACTTATTACTTGAGGTATTATCACCATTAGATTATAATTTAATGGTAACACCTAAAGAGGTAGATTTTATAATTGATAAATTAGGATTATTAATAGGTAATTCTATTAATAAAGTTTTACATAAATCATATAATACGACAAATTAAATCCAAGCTATATGATAGTATATACTTGGTGATTATATGAGGAAGAGATTTATTAGTAAAAGAAAAAAGTATAAGAGATTAAAAATTAAATTTCTTCTTTTTTTATTGATATTTGTATTTAGTATTTATAAAACATTTAGATTTTTATTAAAAAGTAATCTAAACATTGATAATAAAGAGTTTGTAGAACTATTATTAAGTAATAATAATGGTGAAAATAAAATAAATAAATTAATATCTACTATTAATAAAAATTATAAGCCTGTTGATTTATTATCTACTAATTATTATGAATTAATTCCATCTAAAAATAAAAAAAGTCCTAAAACTGTTAATTATAATAATGATATGCTTCCATTAATTTATATATATAATACTCATCAAACCGAAGAATATGCTGCATCAAATTTTGTAGAAAGTGAAGTAAAACCTACTGTTATGATGGCAGATTATATAATGGAAGATATATTTAATAAAAATAAATTATCTACTATAGTAGAAGAGAGAAGTATAAAAAAAATATTAAATGATAATAATTGGAAATATTATAAAAGTTATGATGCCAGTAGAATGTATATAGATGATACTAAAAATGCTAATCCATCGATAAAATATTTTATTGATGTACATAGAGATTCTTTAAGCAAAGATAAAACTACAGTTGAAATAAATGGAAAAAGTTATGCTAAAGTTATATTTTTAATTGGAATAGAAAATCCTAATTATCAACAAAATTTAGAGTTTACTAATAAAATTAATGATAAATTAAATGAAAAATATCCAAATTTATCTAAAGGTATTTATAAAAAAGGTGGAGATGGAGTTAATGGAGTTTATAATCAGGATAATTCTAAATATACAATTTTGATAGAAATAGGTGGTCCTGATAATACAACTACAGAAGTTTTAAATTCTACACTAGCCTTTTGTGATGTATTTATGGAGGTAATTTCTACTGATGAAGGATAAAAAAAATGGTAAGGGTAAAAATATTGTTAGAATTATTATATTTACATTATTAATTTTATACTCAACTTTATATGTTATGCAGGCCTTAGGTTATTACGAATATTCTAATAATAAAACAAATACCTTAACAAATGAAGCAATAAAAAAATTTGAAGATGATGTAAAACAAGGAAAAAATATTAAAGCAAGTGATTATGTAAAAAAGAATGTAAATTATAATAATAAAATATCTAAATCCGGTTTGGCATTATCTAATTTAGTAGAAACTATATTTGATAATGCTATGGAATTTATATTTAAAGAAATAAGTAAAGCAATAGATGAATAATAATATTACATAAAAATTTGGAGAAATCCAATTTTTTTGTTATAATTAAATAAATTTGGAGGCTACTATGAAAAGAGAAAATATCAGAAACTTTTGTATTATTGCACATATTGATCATGGTAAAAGTACTTTGGCTGATAGAATACTAGAACGTACAGGTTCAATTTCATCTCGGGAATTAAAAAATCAAATTCTTGATGATATGGAGATTGAAAGAGAACGTGGTATTACTATAAAGTTAAATGCTGTACAGATAAAATATCAATATAATAATGAAGAATATTTTCTACATTTAATAGATACACCAGGACATGTAGATTTTTCTTATGAAGTATCTCGTAGTCTTGCTGCATGTGAAGG
>CANRQD010000099.1 GCA_947632685.1 uncultured Bacilli bacterium
TCTGTACCATCTGTTCTTTCTTTAACTACAGTTCTACCTTCTCCAGTAGCAATAATATTTCCACCTTGGATTAAAACACTACCTTCTTTAATTGAAACTCCTGTTTGTCCTTGTAAAACTGGACCTGAACCATCTGAATTACCGATAGTTAATTTACCTTTTTGTCCATGATAAATTGCAACAGAATCACCTGTAAAATTAGCTCCACTACGAGGTTGTGCAGTAATACTACCACCATAAACACTAATTGTTGTATTTTCTGTTCCAGCTGCAGTTGATTGAATTATTCCTGCATTAGCTGCTTCAACTTTTCCACCATTCATTGTTAATACAGTCATTCCTTCAGTACCATTACCATAAAGTCTTACACCATTATATCCTTCAATAGTACCTCCATTAATTGTTACTGTATTTCCTGCAGCATTTTTACTACCAAGATTAATAGCAGCAGAATTTTTTGCTGAGTATGGTGCTTTAATTGTACCACCATTTACAATTAATTCTGCAGAATCTTTAGTATTATTTCCCCATAACATAATAGTTCTTAAACCTTCTGCTGAATCAGTAGATTCAATAACAGAGCCAGAATTAATAGTTGCTTTAGCTTTTTGTCCACTTTCTGGTTCAATTTGAATAGTACGATTTGGACTTTTAACTGTTACATTTTCAACTGTTAAGCTTCCCTTAATAACCTTAATTCCTCTTTGAACACCTTCAATGCTAGCTGAACTACCAGTATTTTTAATAGTTACATCTGCTTTTACCTCAAATACATATTGTGCTCCATCAGTAGATTTAATATTATGACCATTTAAATCAATAGTAATATTTTTATCAATTACTATTGTACTAGAAACATTATCACAATCTCCAGTTAATTTAATAGTATCACCATCTTGAACATTACTACAATCACTACCATTACCACTACATTGTAAATCTTGTGCATATACATTAGGTATAAATAATAATCCTGCAACTAATATTGTTGCCATCATCATAATTTTTTTCATTTTTTCACCTTTAATCTGTTAAAACAGATTTTCTCCTTTCTTAGAAAAATTATACAATAACTACCCCCCCCCCATGTCAATATTTCCCCAATATTTTTTTTACTCTTTACTATAAAAATATAAAAATACAAGGACAAGTTTACACATTTACTTTTATCCTTGTATTCTATAATTAATTCTATATTATATTTTTTTTATTATGAATTCTTGATTTTGATAATCAATTTCTACTTGATCATTTTGTTTTATAGTATTATTTATAATCATTTTAGCAAGTTTTGCTTCTATTATACGACTAACACATCTTTTTAATGGTCTAGCTCCATAATTTACATCAAATCCTTCTTCTATTAAGTTGTTTCTAGCTTTATCAGTTATAGTTATATGAATATTTAAATTACTTAAACGTGATTCTATTTCTTCTAATATTTTATCAAGTATCATAGAAATGGATTTTTTATCAAGTGAATTAAAGACTATAACTTCATCTATTCTATTAATAAATTCTGGTCTAAAATAATTAGTTAGTTCTTTTGTAACAAGATCTTTATGTCCTTCTAGAATATGATTACTACCAATATTAGATGTCATTATAATAATTGTATTTTTAAAATCTACTGTTCTACCATTAGAATCTGTTACACGACCATCATCTAAAATTTGTAAAAGTAAATTTAAAACTTCTGGATGAGCTTTTTCTACTTCATCAAATAAAACTATACTATATGGATTTCTTCTTACGGCTTCAGTTAATTGTCCACCTTCTTCATAACCAACATATCCAGGAGGAGAACCTATTAAACGTGAAACACTAAATTTTTCCATATATTCACTCATATCAATTCTTATCATATGACGACTATCATCAAATAATTCATAAGCAAGTGTTCTAGCTACTTCTGTTTTACCAACACCTGTAGGACCTAAAAATAAGAATGAACCAATAGGTCTATTAGGGTCTTTTATACCACTACGACTCTTTAATATTGCTTCACTAACAAGCCTAATAGCTTCATCTTGACCCATAACTCTTTTTTTCATATTATCTTCTAAGTGAAGTAATTTTTCCTTTTCACTACTCATTAATTTATTAACAGGAATATTCGTCCATTTAGCAATAATTTTAGCAATATCATCACTTGTAACTTCATCACTTAAAAGTTTATTTTCAGAACTCTTTCTTAAACTTTCCAATTCTTTTTCTAATTTTGGAATAGTACCATGACGAAGTATAGCAGCATTTTCTAAATCATATTCATTTTCAGCTTGCTCAAGTTCAAATTTAGCTTTTTCTATTTTTTCTTTTACTTCTTTTATATCCTTATTAAGGTTTTTCTCTCTATTCCAATTATTATTAAGTTCTTCTTCTTTTATTTTATATTTAGATAATAATTCATCTATTTCTTCTTTTCTTTTTTTAGCTACCTCGTCTTTTTCTTTTTTTATAGCTTCTTTTTCTATTTGCAATCTCATTATCTTTCTAGTTAAAGTATCTAACTCTATTGGAACAGAATCCATTTGCACTCTAATAGTTGCACAAGCTTCATCTACTAAATCTATTGCTTTATCAGGTAAATATCTATCAGTAATATATCTATTAGATAATGTTGCAGCAGAGATTAAAGCCTGATCTTTTATAGTAACACCATGATGTATTTCAAATCTCTCTTTTAGTCCACGAAGTATTGTAATAGTATCTTCTACAGTTGGTTCAGAAACTTTAATTTTTTGAAATCTTCTTTCCAGTGCTCCATCTTTTTCTATATATTTTCGATATTCATTAAGTGTTGTTGCACCAATTACATGAATTTCTCCTCTAGCAAGCATTGGTTTTAAGATATTTGAAACATCCATTGCTCCTTCAGTATTACCAGTTCCAACGATAGTGTGAATTTCATCAATAAACATAATAATGTCACCATCTGATTTTGAAACTTCATTTAAGACCTTTTTTAATCTCTCTTCAAATTCTCCACGATATTTAGCTCCTGCAACTAAAGCTGCTAAATCTAATTCCCAAAGTGTTTTATTTTTTAGACTTGTAGGAACATCACCTTTGGCAATTCGTAAAGCAAGTCCTTCAACAATAGCAGTTTTACCAACACCTGGTTCACCAATTAAGACAGGATTATTTTTAGTTTTTCTAGATAATATTCTAGTAATACTACGAATTTCCTCATCTCTACCTATTACTGGATCTATTTTTCCTTTTTTTACATCTTCTGTGATATTACGACCATATTTTTCTAATACATTTTCTTCTTGTTGTGGTTCTTGATATCCATACATATTATCACCCCTCGCTATGAATAATAGCACTATTTTTAGCACTTGTCAATAGTGAGTGCTAAAAAGTATTATATTTAAAAGATAACTAATGTCATCTTTTAAAAAAATTATGTTTTTGAATATGCTAAAATATCATTCCAAGTAGCTGCACCAACAATTCCATTTACAGGAAGATTTAATAATTCTTGTAAAACTCGAACTGATTGTTCTGTTAAGGCATCATATTCACCAGTAACCTTAACGCCTGGTATATTTCTCTTTTCACGACAAATTTTAAGTAATAATTTCTGTAGGCGTCTAACATCCTCACCCATAGTACCTAATGTTAAATTTCTACCACTAAAAAATTCATCTTCATATTGTAAATACTCACTAGGTATAGAATTTAATAAATCATCGTATGCTTCTATTAATTTTCCCCAAGTATATTTATCTACTACACCAGTTTGAGGAAGTCCATATTTTTTCTGAAAAGCTAATACCATTTTTACTGTATTTTCATCAAATACAGAATTATTTACTCTTCCTAAGAATGGAATTTCTTCATCAAAATACGCTATTGCTCTAATAAGATAATGAAGTAATCTAACATAAATACCTTGATCTAAATATTTTAGTTCTGTATTATATAAAAGTTCTGCATCTTCTAAAGATATTCCCTCAGAATTTAAATCTGAAATCTTTTTCACACTATTATAAATATATTTTATTTTATACCAAGTAGATTTATCTACAATACCATTAGGTTCTAAGTTAAATATTTCTTGAAACTTTTTAACACTTGCTTCTGTTTCTACCGTATAATATTCACTACTATCATCATTTATAGGTATAGCGGGATAATTTTTTCTAATTCTATTTAATTGTCTTTTAAGTAATAATACATTATTACCTGCTACTC
>CANRQD010000100.1 GCA_947632685.1 uncultured Bacilli bacterium
CATTATAAAATAATAGTAGGATTAGTAATAGGAATACTAATATCAGCAACAGTAGTATATGCATCACAAACAGTGTTGTTGGGAAATGAAATATCATATAATACTGAAACAAGTCATGGAACATCAAATAATATTCAAGGTTCAATAGATGAATTATATGAAAAAATAACTGAACAAAAAAATAGAATGCCTAAACCAAATAATGAAAATATAATAAGTATGTACTATTATAATCAAGATAAAAATTCTAAAGACTTTTGTGTAACAGGAGATGAAGAAACCTGTAAAGTAAATACATGTTATTTAAACGAAACAAAAGGTAGTTGTTCACCAGGAACAATAGTAGAATATAAAGTAAATGACAGTGATACTGTAAGATTTCATGTAATGCATGATGATGGAAACACTATGACTTTACAAAGTCAAAAAAATACAATAAATAATACTGTTTGGGATTCTTATCAATCAAGTGTCAATACTAATGGACCTAATGGTATTTTGCAAGCTTTAGAAAATAAAACAAATAATTGGACCAATGTAAATACTTTAAATTACTCAATAGGTAAAAAAGAGTCAACATTAGGTTGCTCAGGATGTACATGGACTAATAATTGTTCAACTAGTTCTTATGTTTTGGAAAAGGAATCAGTTAAAGCTAGACTTATTACATTATTAGAAATTGATGCATTAGGTTGTAATCAACTAGCAGGTTCATGTCCAATATGGGTGTATAATTATTTAAAAAATTCAGCAAACTATGAAGGAATAAATGATGGGATGGATTCTTATTATTGGATGCTTACAGTAAATGCAGATCCAACAAAATCTATATATGTATGGGTAATTTATGAAGATGGGCGATTTACTGGTGGACATGTTAATGCTAATGGAGCAGCTCGAGCAGTAGTAGAAATAAATAAGTAATAGATATTATCTGGTTCTTTTTTCAATTATATATTATAATATATTTAGGTGTTTATGATGAGAAAAAAGATTTTTTATAGTGTTATATTTTTATTATTTTTAATTATATTTTTTTTAAGTCCAATTTCAGGTGATGATTGGGGTAATTACCTTGAAGGATCTAAGGGTATAAGATATATATTAGGTCAAACCTTAGGAATGTATTTTTCTTGGGAAGGAAGAATTATTAGTAGATTATTAATAAATTTATTAACATATCATAAAATAATTTGGAATATAGTTAATGCTTTTTTAATTACTTATATGATTTACTTAATTATTAAAATAGTAAACCCTAAACATATTAAAACTATTTCTTTGTTATCTTTATTAATTGTTTTACTTATGAATATATTTACATTTTCTCAAGTAGTTGTATGGATTGCAGGAAATATAACTTATTTATTTGTAATACCTATAATACTTAGTTATTTTTATTATTTATTAGATTGTAATAAAAAAAATAAATTATTAACTGTATTATTTTCAATACTCAATTTTATAATACCTATGTTTATAGAACATATTGCAGTTATATTAGTATTTAGTAATTTATTAATACTTATTTATAGATATTTAGGTACAAAAAAAATTGATAAAGAATTATTATTATATTTAATTATTTCTCTTATAAGCACATCAATAGTATTATTATCACCTGGAACCAAAATAAGAAGTAATATGGAAAATGTAGATTTTTTAAAGTTATCATTTGTTGGTAAAATAATATATAATATTCCTAATTTTATAAATTATACTTTTATTGTAAATTCATTTTCTGTATTACTTATTGTTATTGCAAATTATTATTTAATAACAAGTCATATTAAAAATAAGTGGTGTAAATATTTATTATTAATTATTAATATTATACCTATTATTAGTACTATAAATTATCTTTTTAATAGTTTACATATCAGTAATTTTAATTTATTTATTAATTGTAATAATATAGTAATTATAATATATTATTTATTATATATGCTTATTACATGTTATCTTATAATTGTTCATACCTATAAATATAAAAATTTAAAAGTTTTATTTTTCTTTATTATAGGAATACTATCTAATGTAGTAATGATGATATCTCCTACATGGGGTTATAGAACTAGTTTTGCTACTTATATATTTTTATCAGTAGCAATGCTTATGATAATTGATAAATATATTAATGAAAATAAAATATATAATTATATTTTATTAAGTATATGTAGTTTTTCTTCTATATGTTATTTAATTTTATATATAAGTGTACATAACCAATATATATATAATTTAAAGTTAATAAATAGATGTAAAAGTAGTCATTGTAAAAATCTTGAAATTATAAGATATCCATATTATGTTAATTGTAATATTAATCCTGAAAATAGTTATCACTTATCTAAGTTTAAAAAATATTATAATTTAGATGATAATGTAAATATTATACTTAAAGAAAATAATTGGCGATATTTTATATTTTATAATAAATAGTGTTAAAGTCTTGTAAAACAAGATTTTTTTATTTTATTAAACAAATTATACATGTTATACTAATAATAGGTGGTATATATGAAAAAAATATCTATTTTGTCATTGCATTTAGGATACGGTGGTATTGAAAAATCAATTGTTGCTTTAGCTAATTTATTAGTAGAAAAATATAATGTAGAGATAGCATGTACATATAAATTATATGATAAACCAGTATTTGAACTTGATCCTAGAGTTAAAGTTATATATTTGACTAAATATAAACCAAATAAAAAAGAAATTAAACAAGCTTTAGCAAAATATCATTTTATAAAATTATGTCGTGAGGTATTAAAAGGAATAAAAATTTTAAATGCAAGAAAAAAGACAATGATTAAATATATTTCTAATACAAATAGTAATGTTGTTATTGCAACGAGAGATATATTTGATGAATGGCTTGGTGAATATGCAAAACCAAATGTACTTAAAATAGGTTGGGAGCATAATCATTATCATGAAGATTTAAAATATGCTGATAATATTACTAGATGTGCATCTAACTTAGATTATTTGATTTTAGTATCAAAATCATTAAGAAATTTTTATAGATTAAAACTTAATAAAACTAATTGTAAATGTGTATATATTCCTAATATTTTAGATTCATATCCTAGTAAATGTTCATCATTAAAGGAAAAGAGACTTATATCAGTCGGTAGATTATCAAAAGAAAAAGGTTATATGGATTTAGTAGGTATATATAATGTTTTAGTAAAAGATTATCCTGATTGGATTTTAGATATTGTAGGTGATGGTCCAGAAAGAAAAAATATTGAAGATTATATTAATATGCATAATTTATCTGATAAAGTAACATTACATGGTTTTCAGAATAAAGATTATATTGATAAATTATTAAATAAATCTTCTATATATTTAATGACATCATATACTGAAAGTTTTGGGATTGTTTTAATAGAAGCTATGAGTCATGGACTACCTTGTATTGCTTTTTCATCTGCAGAAGGAGCACGTGAAATAATTGATAGTGGAAGAACTGGATATTTAATTAAAAATAGAAATGTTAGAGCCTATATTGAAAAAGTAGAAGATTTAATGAATGATATTGATGCCAGAAAAAAAATTGGACATGAATCACGAAAAGATGTAAAAAAGTATAATGGTAATGAAGTAGTTAAATTTTGGTATAAAATTATAGAAAAGAAGTGATTATATGAAAAAAGTTTTATTTATATCATCAACTGGGGGTCATTTAGCAGAATTATTACAACTTAGTGATATGTTTAATAGATATGATTATAGAATTATAACAGAAAAAACTAAATCTAATTTAAAATTAAAAAAAGATTATCCTAAAAAAATAAATTATTTAGTATATGGAACTAAAGATCATATGTTATTATATCCATTTAAACTATTATATAATTGTTTTAAGAGTCTATATTTTTATCTTAAAATACATCCTGATTATGTTATAACAACAGGTGCTCATACTGCAGG
>CANRQD010000101.1 GCA_947632685.1 uncultured Bacilli bacterium
GGGCGTCATAAGAGAATCGAACTCTTGCATACTAGTGCCACAAACTAGCGTGTTAACCACTTCACCAATGACGCCATTTAATTAAGACTATTATAGTGTATTATAAAATGTTAAAAAAATCAAGCATTTTTTCATATATAGTTATTTATCCATACACTAATTCTTTTAATGAATAAATTATAAAGAAGGAGGATTTTATGTATAATTATAATTATATACCAAATGATTATTTTAGAAATGTAAAAGCTAAAAATAATCAACCTAACCTTTATTCTCCAGAAGAAGGATACGATAAAGGTAATTTATTTGAAAGTCTATATCAACCATATAAAAATTATCAACCTGCTAATTTAAAAGCAAAAAGTGAACAAGGAAAATTATTCTTAGAATTATCTAGATATGCTTTTGCTGCTCATGAGTTAAATTTATATTTAGATCTTCATCCAGATGATACAACTATGCTTACTCTATTTAACGATTATAGAATGAAATCAAATAATTTAATGATGGAATATGAACAAAAATATGGACCACTAACTGTTTCCTCTGATGATTTAGCAACTAGTTTTCTATGGGAAAAAGATAAATGGCCTTGGGAAGGAGGAAATAAGTAATGTGGGCATATCAAAAAAGATTACAATATCCTGTTAATATTAAAAATAAGGATTTAAGAATGGCTAAACTTTTAGTTACTCAATATGGAGGTTCAAATGGTGAACTTGCTGCTGCATTACGTTACTTAAACCAGAGATACACAATGCCTGATAATAAAGGTAAAGCTCTACTTACAGATATTGGTACTGAAGAATAAGTACATAATCGTTATCTGAAAGAATAATAAATATATTTTAAAATAAAAAAGAACCTATAGAGGTACTTTTTTTCTGTTTAACTTTCAATATTTTTATATTTCTTTTCAATTTCTATTAAATAAGTCAATCTTTATATAATATTATAATATTTAAAAATTAGTTTTATGATTACATAAATATATTTGCAAGTTCTTCACTTACTCTTATTTTTAATGACAAATCTACAATAGTAGCATAATAATATTTTCTATTTTTGCTTATGAATACTTTTTTTACATTAAGACCAGTTAATTCTTTAAACTTAATTACTTCATTATCATTAAGTATTTTTGTAAACATTATAATTCCCCCTTTCGTGATAAATTATTACATAAAAAAAAAGACTCATCAAATCGTACTTTTTACGATTTTAGAGTCCTTTTTATATTAATTTATTAAATTTACCTTATGAATTTTTAAAATTCGTTATATTTTTTTCTTAAAAATTTAAATTTGCTAGTTGTTACTAACTTCATATAAATATTTACTAAATACCCAAACATCTCTGCCGTCAATATTCAATTTAGCACTATTACTTGGAATATCAATTTCTTTTACTGTATAAATGTTATCATTTTTGCATAATGAACTACCTCCAGTAAATACTTGATCTTTTGTAGGATTACCATTAGAATCACACTCTACAAATGGACCACAAGGTAACCAGTGATATGCTTTAACTTTTTCATTATAATAATCGTTATATGAACAACCAGTTAATTGACAGCAACCAAATAAATTACTTGATATTGGACTTTTTAAAATATCAACTTTAAATATTCCATCAAATCTTACTTTACTACCTGGATAAAGTAATTGGTCCGCTCCTGAAGGACTTGGTGCTGGTGTTGGTGTTACTGGAACTTTATCAGTAGTTTTCCAATTTCCACCCATACCATAAATTATATTAGTATTATCCACAAAGTAACAATCATCTAAATCATATTCATTATTAAATTTATAAATTCCATATTGATTTTTAAACCAACTTGTATCAGAACTTTGAGATATTTGTATGTGGCAATGTACACCAGTTGCATTACCTTTTGTTCCCATGTTTCCTAGTTGATTTCCTTGAGGTACTATCATACCAACTTTAGCATCGAAACTATTATCATGCGCTGTCATAAATGTTGCATAATCAACACGACCATTAGCAAATCTAACTTTTCCTGTAGACTGCCACATTGCTTGTCCACTTTCAAGATATATTTTTACACATTTACAAGTACAAGGAGCATAATAAGCATATCTTACTCCGACTTCTCTACCTCTAACATCATTAGCCATTATTCCTCTATGTGAAAGCTTTCCATTACTACCTTGAGTTATATATATGTCTGTAAATGGACATAGAAAATCTTCTATTCCACCTCTAACACTTTTTTGTCCTTTTATCATATTTATTCTTCTCCTTCTACTGTTCCACTTATTTCAATTTCTTCTTTTTTTCTTTCATCTATTGTTGCCATTTAAATCACTCTCCTTTTTATTTTCTAAATAATTAACTATTAAATTCATTACCGCACTTAATCCACCTGCTATAGCACCTATTAGAGCAGATTTTAGTAATTTCTCATCAAAAGTTGATGTAGAATTAAGTGTTACTACTAAACTTGCACAAAAGCCCTGTATAAATGTTCTTACAACTCTTTGTACTATGTCTTTTTTTAAAAATTCTTTCATTATAATTACCTCCTATATAATTAAAAAAGAGCTATTTAATTTAGCTCTAATTTTTAATCTATTAATTCAAAATTATTTACTCTTTTTACAATATCTTTAACAAAAGAATTACCTCCTAATCTAAAATAAATAGATGAGGAATATTGAATACTTTGTAATTGATAGTGTGTTATTTTTTTATTATCTTTACATCTATCATATATTGTTAAAATATCATTTCTTAATGAACACTTTATTGCATCAAATATAATCATTAAAAATTTACTTAATGCAAATAATATTCCAACAAAAAAAACTATCTGTACCCAATAGTCTTTTATAAATTTTATTATTTCCATTTCTTTTCTCCTTTTTATTTTCTTAGTTTGCTGTTTTTCTCCAAATATAACAGGTAAAATATGGGTGATAACCTGATACAGAAATAGCAAAACTACCAGCTTCAGAATGACCATCTTCTTGAACAAATCCTGAAATTGAGGATCTAACTCTAGTATTTTCATGATAACTTGATGGATTAATTTTGTCATAATCAATAATCAAATTACCATTATTTACAAATGGATAAATATTTGCTTGTAATTGCTTATTTCCCCCTGTTTTCATAGCTGACTTAAAGTTGCTATCATTTTCATCTACCCCTATTAAAGTGCAACCTTTAGCAACTAATTCCCATGTTCCTCCAAACCTTTTATTTGGATTTTCAGTATTTGTTGTTAAAAACAAATCTCCTATTTTATAAGAATATCTAGGTATTATTGGATTTAGTATCTGTCCTAGTTTATTTTTAAGTACATTTAATGCCATATATTCGGCTTAATTTTCTCTTCTTAATTAGTTAATTTTATCCAAATATAGCAAGTAAAGTATGGTGGCATATTATTATGTGCTTTATCACCACCAGTTTTTTCTGTTTCATTACCCCAATCTGCAGTATTTCCACATCCTTTAGGGCAACTTGCACCAAGTTGGTTCCAAGAACTTTGAGCATATACATTATGATGATGGGTATGACTAGGCATCTCATCTATAGTCAATTTATGAGTTTTTTCTCCACCTGTTTTCTTAACTGACTTAAAGTCACTATCATTTTCATCTACACCTACTAAAGTACGACCTTTAGCAACTAATTCCCATGTTCCTCCAAACCTTTTATTTGGATTTTCAGTATTTGTTGTTAAAAACAAATCTCCTATTTTATAAGAATATCTAGGTATTATTGGATTTAATATTTTTCCCAATTTGTCCTTTAATACATTTAAATTTGCCATAATTATTCATTATCGGCTATATGCTTATGCTTTATATATTACTAAAACTTTTGCAGTATGTGCTGCATTAACAGCACCAATAC
>CANRQD010000102.1 GCA_947632685.1 uncultured Bacilli bacterium
CCCCCCCCGGACGCTTTTGTCAATAAATTTTTACCACAAATAAAAAAAAGAAGCTTTTGCTTCATAAATTCTTTTTTATTATTTTACATTTTATAATCCATAGTACGTAAAGCTATTAATTTTGCATATCCTTCAGGATTTATAATTAAATTTTTATAACTATTAATCTTTCTTATTTCTTTTATAAATATAATCTCTTCATCAGATAATTTTATTTCACTACTATATGATTTTCCCAAATTATTAATACCTAAGATATATTTTATATCAACATCAAAATATTCTGACATTAAAATTAAAGTCTCTATAGCAGGGCATCTTTCACCCTTTTCATAGTGAGAAATTGTTGTTTTATTCATATTAAGAATATTACCTAATTCTTTTTGTGTTAAACCCTTACTAAGTCTCAATCTTTTTATTCTTTCCCCAATAACTACTACATTGCTCATTATTACTACACCTCATACTATTAATGTAATTATAATTAAAATATTTGGTAATTATTGGAAGTATACATTTTGTAGATTAAATTGACACATGCATTTAGTATATATTTATTAAAATTAAATAAAAATTATTTTATAACTATTTATTTCTTATTTTTATAATATCATCTTTTTCAATATTACCTATTAATAAAGATGAATTTTTATTATAATTTTTAAAATTAGCCCTTACTTTATTTTCATCAAAATTAGCATAACAATACTTACAAAAATGACAACAAGAATTATAAACACCTATATCTACCATTTCTACGCACTTACATTTTTTCTCTTTTCTAGCAGTCCAAGTTTTAAAATTAGTTTTACCAGTTAATTTAAAAGCTAATGTATGAGATAAACATTCTCCTTTTATAAAACCATATTCTGTTAAATTTCTATCTTCAAAACAAGTTTGAACAGTCATATTATTTTCTCTAGCAATTTTACTAAAATTAGTACCTATAGCTTTATAATCTTCTTCAGTAAATTTTCTATAATTGATAATACTTTTATTTTTTTTAACATTTTTATAATCATCTATAAATGATACTATAAAATGTTTAACATAACCATTTAGTAATTTGCATAACTTATTAAATGCCTTAATATGATAATCTATATTATATTTATTACTTAAAAATATAGGATCATATCTTATATATATATTATCAATACCAATAATTTTTGATATTTCCTTTATAGAATTAATTATATATTTTTTATTAGGAACATTTGGTTCTATATCTTTTTTATATGGTGTCAAAGTTATATGAAATAAAATTGGTTTATTTATATATTTTAATTTATCAACAATTGGTATTGGATTCTTTGTACAAAATAATATAGCGTCAACATCATCATAATATATTCTGCTAACTAGTTTTTTATTAAAAGGATTTCTTACATCAAAAAATCCTTCTTTAATTCTATTCATAAACCAATCTGTATAAAATGCAACTATATCAGTTCTTCCACTAACATTCAATATCATCCTATACCACTACTTTCAATAAAATTATTTTTCTAATAAACTTAAACTAACCTTTTCTTTTTCAATATTAATATCATCAACATAACAATCCACAATATCACCAACTGAAAATAAATCAGATGGATGTTTAATAAAATCTTTACTTAATTTAGAAATATGAGCAAGTCCATCATTATGTAGACCAATATCAATAAATAATCCAAAATCTACTACATTACGAACTGTACCTTGTAATTTTTCTCCAAGATGTAAATCTTCAATATGTAAAACATCACTTTTTAATATTGGTTTTGGCATATCATCACGAGGATCTCTTTCTGGAGATATAAGTGATTTTATAATATCTTCTAATGTATATTTATCTATATCTAAAAGTTTACTTATTTTTTCTATATCAATATCTTTTAATTTATCTTTTAGTTGATTACTTCCTATATCAGATGTAGTAAAACCTAAACTAGTAAGTAATTTTATTGTTGCATTATAACTTTCTGGATGAATTGATGTTCTATCTAGAGGATTATCTCCATCAGGTATTCTCATAAAACCAATTGATTGCTCATACACTTTTTCAGTTACACCTTTTATCTTTTTTAATTCAGTTCTATTTATAAATTTACCAAATTCATCTCTTACTTTTATAATTTCATCTATTGCTTTTTTTGATAAACCTGATACATATGATAATAAACTTTTACTAGCAGTATTAATATTTACTCCTACAGAATTTACAGTTTTAGTAACCACAAAATTTAGTGATTCATCAAGTTTTTTAGGAGTAACATCATGTTGATATAACCCTACTCCTATACTTTTAGGATCTATTTTTACAAGTTCTGATAAAGAATCTTGTAGCCTTCTACCAATACTAATAGCACTTCTTTTTTCCACAGTTAAATCAGGAAATTCTTCTATTGCAAGTTTTGATGCAGAATATACTGATGCACCTGCTTCACTTACAATAATATAATCTACTTTTCTTTTTGCTTCTTTAATAGTATCTGCAATAAAAGCTTCACTCTCACGTGATGCTGTACCATTACCTATTGCAATAATATCAATGTTATATTTATCAATTAATTCTAATACTTTCTTTTTAGATTCTTCTATTTTATTATGAGGTTCTGTTGGATATATAACAGCTATTTCTAAAGGTTTACCTGTCTTATCCAATACAGCTAATTTACACCCTGTACGAAAAGCTGGATCATATCCTAAAACTACTTTTTCTTTCATAGGTGGTGTTAGTAATAATTTTTCTACATTAGTTGCAAAATTCTCAATGGATACCTCCTCTGCTTTTTCTTTTAATTCAGCTCTAACTTCTCTTTCTACACTAGGAAGTATTAATCTTTTTAAAGAATCTTTTATAGAATCTTTTACTATATCAGTTACAAAACTCTTATCATTTTTAATTAATTTTCTTTCTAAAAAGGCAATAATTTCATCATTATTATAATCAATTGATACTGATAATACACCTTCTTTTTCTCCCCTATTTATAGCCATTATTCTATGTGGTTTTATAAATTTAATTAACTCACTATAATTATAATAAATCTCATATATTTTATTTAAATCTTTATCTTCCTTACTCTTCTTTAATTTAGATACTAAAGTCCCATTTTTAAAAATATAGCTTCTTATATATTTTCTATATGATGCATTATCACTTATCCACTCTGCAATTATATATCCTGCTCCTTCTATAGCATCTTGTATAGTTTTTACGTTATCATTTAAAAATTGTTTAGCTAAAGTTTCTATATCACCAGTTGTTGGAAATGACATAATTTTTTTAGCTAAAGGCTCTAATCCATTTTTTATTGCTTCTGTTGCTTTAGTTTTCTTTTTTTCTTTATATGGTCTATATAAATCTTCCACTTCAACTAATTTAGAACAATTAAGTATAGATTGTTTTAACTCTTCTGTTAAAAGTCCTTTTTCATCAATTAATCTAATAACATCTTCTTTTCTTTTTAATAAATTTACTTGATATTCATAAACATCATTTATCTTTCTAATTACTTCCTCATCTAATGCACCAGTAGCCTCTTTTCTATACCTGGCTATAAAAGAAATAGAATTACC
>CANRQD010000103.1 GCA_947632685.1 uncultured Bacilli bacterium
GTGGTGGTACTGGTACTGGTGCTGCTCCAATAGTTGCAGAAATAGCTCAAGCATTAGGTGCACTTACAGTTGCCATAGTAACTAAGCCATTTTCATTTGAAGGTAAAAAGAGAATGAAAAATGCCTTAGAAGGTATTGAAGAATTAAGAAAACATGTAGATACATTAATAGTTATACCTAATGATAGATTAAGAGAAATTATAGATAAATCAACTCCAATGTTAGAAGCATTTAAAGAAGTAGATAATGTTTTACGTCGTGGTGTTCAATCAATTTCAGATTTAATTGCAGTAGTAGGACTTGTTAATTTGGATTTTGCAGATGTTAGAGCAGTAATGGAAAAATCTGGACATGCTATAATAGGTATTGGTATTGGTATGGGAGAAGATAGAGCAATTGAGGCTGCAAGACAAGCAGTTTCATCTCCACTTTTAGAAACATCTATTGATGGTGCAACAGATGCTATTATAAATATTACAGGTGGTGTAAATTTAACATTATTTGAAGCAGAACAAGCTGCTGAAGTTGTACGTGCCGCATCTAATACTGATATAAATACTATATTTGGTTCAGTAATTAATGAAAATTTATCAGACGAAGTTATAGTTACAGTTATTGCAACTGGATTTGATAAAAATAAAGAAATGAATGATATGAATAGACCTGTCTATAATAATGTTGCAAAACCAACCAGAAGAGCAAGAGTAGAAGAAGTTACATATTCTCAACATGAATCAGAACCTGAAATTACTAAAGTGGAAGAAATTCAAAATAATAATTCTACTGATGATGATAGTGAATTTGATTTACCTCCATTTTTAAAAGATAGAAATTATTAAAATAAAGAGTCATATAATTGACTTTTTATTTTGATTTATGTTATATTAATTTAGTAAGCAAGTGCGAAAGACGGAATATTATAAAACTTGTTTAGAGAGCTTCCATTTGGTGAAAAGAAGTCAAGTTGTAATATTTAGATCACTTTCAAGTGCATTTTGAGGATAAGTCAAAATCGTTAACACGCGTTAAGTGGAAGAGTGTATGAATTTATTCATAAATTAAGGTGGTACCGCGAACTATTCGTCCTTATAAGGAAGAATAGTTTTTATTTTACATATAATTTATAAAGGAGGATAAAATGGTTATAAATATTATTATTTTAATCATTGGTTTTATTGTTTTAGTTAAAGGTGCAGATTTATTTGTAGATGCAGCATCATCTCTTGCAGAAAATTTTCATTTATCTAAAATGCTAATTGCCTTAACTATAGTGGCTTTTGGTACAAGTGCGCCAGAGTTTGCAGTATCAATAAAATCAATGGTAAGTGGAAGCGGTGATATAGTACTTGGTAATGTGATTGGTAGTAATATATTGAATATACTATTGATATTAGGTATATCTGCTAGTATTCATTATTTAAAAGTAAAAAATGCTACAGTAAAGAAAGAATTACCAATTACAATTTTAATGACATCTCTATTTATAGTTTTAATAAATGATAAATTATTTTCAGGTGCAACTAGTAATATGTTATCTAGATCAGATGGAATTGTAATAATATTATTTTTCTTAATATTTATATATTATTTATTTACTATTATGAAAAATAAAGTAGATGAAGATAAAGAAATTAAAGGACCAAAATATGGAATAATTAAATCAATATTATATACATTAGTTGGAATAGGATGTTTAGTTTTAGGTAGTAATGCTGTAGTAGATAAAGCAGCAGCTATTGCAAAAATTCTTGGTGTTAGTGAAAGAATGATATCATTAACCATAATAGCACTAGGTACATCATTACCAGAGTTAGTTACAAGCGTAGTTGCTACAAAAAAAGGAGAATATGATATTGCAATAGGTAATGTTGTAGGTAGTAATATCTTTAATATAGGTATAGTAATTGGTATACCGATAGCGATATTTGGAAATATATCACATATATCATTTAATTATATAGATTTATTTGTAATGTTACTTTCTGCAGTATTATTATTACTATTTAGTTATAAAGATTATAAAATAAGTAAAAAAGAAGGATTAATATTTTTATTAATATTTGTTATATATTATAGTTATGTAGTTATAGCATAAAAAGGAGGAAAACATAATGAAATTTGAAAAATTAATAAATAAGAAAGCAAATGAAGTAGAAAAAGATATTTTAAAAAAATGGGATGGAATATATAATATTTTAAATAAAACTATAGATAATAGAGTGGATAATGAAAAATTTGTATTTTATGATGGACCTGCTACTGCTAATGGACATCCTGGACTTCATCATATGATGGCAAAATTTTTAAAAGATTCATTCTGTAAATATCAAACAATGAGAGGACATAAAGTTCTTCGTAAAGTTGGATGGGATACTCATGGTCTACCAGTAGAATTACAAGTAGAAAAACAATTAGGTTTTACAGGTAAAAAAGATATTGAAAAGTATGGTATAGAAAAATTTAATAAAGAGTGTCGTAAAATTGTATGGGAAAATGAAGAATCATTTACAAGACTTACTGAAGAAATGGGACAATTTATAGATTTAAAAAATCCATATGTTACATATGATAATAACTATATAGAAACAGAATGGTGGATACTTCAAAAATTCTTTGAAGAAGGATTATTTTATGAAGGAAGTAAAATTCTTCCATATTGTCCAAGATGTGGTACAGGTTTAGCTTCTCATGAGGTTGCTCAAGGTTATGAAGAAATTACTGCTAATACTGTAATAGTACCATTTAAGAAAAAAGATGAAGATTGTTATTTTCTAGTTTGGACAACAACACCATGGACTTTATCATCTAATGTAGCATTATGTGTTAATCCTAATGAAGATTATGTCAAAGTAGAATCTCAAAATAATAAATTTATTCTTGCAAAAGCATTAGTATCCAAAGTTTTAGGTGAAGATATTAAAATTTTAGAAACATATAAAGGTAAGGATTTAGAATATTTAGAATATGAACAGTTAATTCCAGATTTTAAAGTTAATAAAAAAGCTTTCTTTGTTACATGTGCTGATTATGTAACTATGGATGATGGTACTGGTATAGTTCATATCGCACCTGCTTTTGGTGAAGATGATGCAACAGTTGGTAAAAACTATAATTTACCATATTTAAATCCAGTAGGTGAAGATGGTAAATATATGGATGGTACATGGAAAGGTATGCTTGTCTTTGATGCAGATATAGAAATAATTAAGTATTTAAAAGAAAATGATAAATTATTTAAAAAACAAAAAATAAAGCATCAATATCCACATTGTTGGAGATGTCATACTCCATTAATTTATTATTCAAAACCAAGTTTTTATATTGAAACAACAAAATTAAAAGATAAAATTATCAAAGCAAATAAAGAAGTTAATTGGCATCCCGCATTTGTTGGAGAAAAGAGATTTGGTAATTGGTTAGAAAATATGAAAGATTGGGCTATATCTAGAAATAGATATTGGGGAACACCTCTTCCACTTTGGAGATGTAGTTGTGGACATGATGAGATGATA
>CANRQD010000104.1 GCA_947632685.1 uncultured Bacilli bacterium
CAGTACCATTAGATACTCTAGTATATTTTTTTTCTCCACTAGGAACAAATTCATTAGTGTCACTACCAAATTTGGTAACATACGAAATATAATAATTATTTTTATCTTTATATGGAATTAAAATCACATCTAAACCATTTTTTAAAGTTTCAACATAGCAATCCAAATCTAATTTTTTTAATGAAATTTTGTTCATTCTTTATCCCCCTCTAAACAATATATAGTATCCATCTTTACCTTTTTTGCAACTTTAACAATTTCTGCTTTTGTAACCTCGTTCATTTTTTTTCTACGAGTTTCTAAATCATCTAATCCTAAAATATCCATCATAAAATAAAAATCTATAATATTTGACTGATTTTCAATCATAGAATCAAGAGATGTTGAATAAAGTTCCTTTGCTTTTTCTATATCATCATCACTAAATTTTCCTTTTCTCATTAAAGTCATTTGAGTATCAGATAAGTCTATAGTTTTTCTAACATTATTTTTATCAACACCTGCTCTAATTATTAGCATATTATCAAGTTTATTAGTAACAGAACTTATAGCATAACAAAGAGAATTTACCTCACGAACTTGTTGAAATAATTTTGAATCACTTCCAACACCAAGAATTATATTATATAAAGTTAATGGATAATTTCTTTCATATCTATTAAGACCAAATATTCTACAACCTATAACAAGTTTAGATTGAGAATTATCATCTTTTTCTTTTGCTAGTAATCTTTTATTTCGAGGTTTTACCTCATCAAGATAGTAATTTATTCTCTTTTTCTTAAATGTTTTAAGTTCAAAATTTTCTCTAATTAACTCCTCTGTTTCTTCAAAATCAATATCACCAACAACAAAAATATCCATTAAATCTTTATTTATCATATTCTTATAATATGAATATAAATTACTTGGTGTAATTTTATCTAAATCCTCTATATACCCACACATTCTATATGACATAGGGCTATCATTATCCATAACCTCATATAACTTAATAATACTATAATACATTGAATCTTCTTTTAGTCCCTCTAGCGAAGTTAATGCATTTTTTTTAACAACTTTCAACGCATCTTCACTAAACTTATTATTAGAAACATTTGGATTATATATTATCTCATTTAAAAATGATAAGGATTTCTTATAATTACCTTCTTCAGAATATTTATCATGTAAAATAGTCATATTAATATCTGTGTTTATATAATTACCATATCTAGAATTACCAATATATAAAGATGCATCATATAAATTTTGTGATTCTATTACTAATTCTCTTTTAGTTTGATATTTTTTAGAAGAATAAGTAAGTACATTAACTAATATATTTCTCATTGTAATTTCATCTTTTTTTATTTGATTTCTAAAACTTACTCTTACCTTGATTGTTCTAAATTTATTCGTTTTAATCATATGTAGTTTATATGATCCAAAGTTTTTTACTATGTATTCCATAATCCACCTCATTTTTATATTATGCGTTTAATTTTATATTTTATTATAAGATTGAGTCTAAAGCTACTTTAATCATATTTTTTAAACTTTTTTCCCTATCACTACTGTCTACAGATATATTTTTTCCTATTATATCAACAATAGTTAACAAACAAGATGCTTTTTTATTTAATTTTTTTGCTAAATAGAAAAGACAAAATGATTCCATTTCCATTGCAACAAATTCTTTATCAGGATAATTACTTATATATCTGTCAAAATTATCAAGATATGGATCGAATATATCACTTGTAATTATTTCACCAGATATTAAATTTATATTATTATTTTTTGCAGATATTTTTATTCTATTATTAAGTTCTACATCCGATGATATTTCATTAATTATATCATTGTCAAATAATTTTGGATAATTTGATAAACTATATGAAGAAATAGCTAAAACTACATCTAATATATTTAAATCTTGTTTAGTTGTACCACAAGTTCCTATTCGTATTATCTCTTCAACATTATAAAATTTATATAATTCATATGCATATATTCCTATACTTGGAATACCCATTCCAGATGGAAAAATAGTAACTTTTTTATTATTATAATAACCAGTATATGCATTCATATTACGAATAGTATTAACTACTTTTACATTAGTTAAAAAATTATCAGCAATAAATTTCGCGCGTAATGGATCTCCTGGCATTAAAACTGTTTTTGCTATATCATCTTTATTTGCTTCAATATGTACAGTTGCCATAATTACAACCTTCTTTCTAGATTAATTATAACAAAATTAATCGTAAAATTCTACAAAAAAAAGAAACTATAATAATTTATAATTTCATTTTAATAATATTTACAAATTTTTAATTTTAATAAATATAATGTTATTCATCTTTTGTATCTTCATTATTTAATTGAACTAAAACTTCACGTGGTTTAGATCCATTAGCAGGCCCTATAATACCATTTTCTTCTAGCATGTCAATTATTCTAGCTGCACGATTATATCCCAATTTAAACCTTCTTTGTAATAATGATGCACTTGCTTTTTGAGTATTTATAACAAATTCAACTATCTCATTATATAATGGATCTGAATCATTTTCGCTACTTCCTGAACTACCATTATCAGTTAAGGAATTTGAAGAATCAACAGAATCTAAGTTTTCCATTTCAGGATCATATTCAGCTTCCTGCTGTGACATAGTATAATCAATAATTCTTTTTATTTCATCATCTGTAATAAATGAACCCTGAATACGTATAGGAGAATTCATACCTATTGGTAAAAATAACATATCTCCTTTTCCTAATAATTGTTCAGCTCCTGTTTGATCAAGTATAGTTCTTGAATCAATTCCTGAACCTACAGAAAAGGCTATACGTGATGGTATATTTGCTTTTATTAGTCCAGTAATAACCTCTGTAGAAGGTCTTTGTGTAGCGACAATTAAATGCATTCCAGCTGCACGAGCCTTTTGTGTAATTCTTAAAATTGAATCTTCAACTTCCTTTGCAGCAACCATCATTAAATCTGCTAATTCATCAATAATTATAACGATATATGGCATTTTTTTCATCATATCATCACTATTTTTACAAGATTTATTATACTTATCAATATAATTATTATAACCTTCAATATTCTTAGTTTTAGATTCATTAAATTTTTTATATCTATCTTCCATTTCCAAAACCATTTTAGAAAGTGCAATAGCTGCTTGCTTTGGATCTGTAACTACAGGTCTTAATAAATGAGGAACACCATTATATACAGATAATTCAACAACTTTAGGATCAACCATTACTAATTTTACCTCATCTGGTCTAGCACGCATTAGTATAGAACAAATAATCCCATTTACACAAACTGATTTACCACTACCAGTAGTACCTGCTACTAATAAGTG
>CANRQD010000105.1 GCA_947632685.1 uncultured Bacilli bacterium
TGCCATTACGAGCGCCCAAAATCCTCACCCCTCAGCATCCACCCCAAACTGGGCGTAAGAAGCAAACACCAAAGGTTTCACAGATATGCTCTTTAACGGTTGTTTAATCCCGTCTTCATAATAAAGTAACTGACTAGAATAATGTGCCATCAATTACATTATAAATTATAGCACAAATAGTATATTTTGTCAAGTTTACACTATATTATATGCAAGATAAAATATAAAAGAACTAGTATTTAACTAGCTCTTATTTGATCAACATACCAGTTAATTTTTGATACCCAGGTATTACTTTCAGCATATCTAGGTCCAATTAATTCAACTGTATTATATCCTTTAGAATAATAGTTATTATATAAATTTTCAATCATACCATTTATACCATCATCTACAGTAGCAAAGCTTTTATAAGCTCCGCCATTACAACCAGGTGCTCCTTTTTGTCCACCAAAATTATTACATGCTCTAGCTAAAGTACTACAACTTGACTTACATCCTGTTTCATGTAACATAATTGCTACAACAACATAAGGATCAATCCCATAAGACATACATTTATCAGCAATTATTCTACCTTTACCTGCAAGTATATCACTACCTAAATTTTTATCAAGTTTACTAGCTAATTCTTCAATTGTCATACCTTCAAATACTTCTACTCTAGGTGGAATATATTCTGCTTGAGGAGCTTGCTCCATAGAAACCTCTTCCACTTTAACTTCAGGAGTTGGAATAGAATTATTAACATTATCTTCTATTTTAGTCTTCACTGTTCTATTCGAAGAAGACATATTTATAACATTGATACTATTAGTAGCTTTTTGTAATTCATTTTTTACTGGTAGATCATTTTCAATTAATACCGCAATTGATATCATTGCTATACCAACTACAGACATAACGGCACTAATAATCTTTGCCTTTATCAAATTAATTCACCTCATTTTTTTATAAAACCCCCAATTTATTCATGTATCAATATACTACCATATATATTTTTTTTAGTCAATTTTACAAGGAATTTTACAGACAAATTACTTTAATTTAAAGGTTTTGAAAATTTCTTTATAAATTATTATTAACGCTATATTTACATCTATAAATGTAAATAGTTGTTAATATATACTGTAGAAGATAGGATGTATTAATAAATCGATATGATATGAAGTATGTTAAAAATAATACTATCTAATTATATTATTAACAATCTTCATACCATTATTATATGGCATATAAAATATTAGATTACAAGATAAATAACCAAAAAAAAGACATTATATGACAAGATATATTCATAAAGATAACTTATGATAATACAAAATATCTAAATAAAAAGAGAAATATTATTCTCTTATTTATTAGCCATTATAGTAAAAAATATTGTACCTATTACTGTCATACCAATTAATACTATTGTTAAAACAATTACTGAAACATTTCCAATACCATGTTCATTATAAACTTGATTTATAGTATTACTATCTGCTAAATTAGGATTATTACTATCTTTTATATATACTAAATCACTAAGTTTACTAGATAAATCCATATCTATATTTTCAATAATTAAACTATCATTATCTTTAGTTCTAGCAGTAAAAGTTGCTAAAGAGTTATCTTTAATAATAACACTATCATCAAATATAGAATTATATTTATTATAATCTTCTATCATAGGAAGCAAAAAATCATTTTTAAAATTTTCATTATAATCAAATATATTACTTTTTTCTGTTGATACAGTCCCGTTAGAATATTTGATAACTAATGTATGACTACATTTTCCATTTTCTACAACAAATTTTGAAATTAGTGAATTTTCATCTGTAGTAGTTGCATATATTTTGTTTAAATCATTTCTATATTCATTATATACTAAAGATATTGGATCAACATTGCCACTGTTATCAATACTTATAGTTGCTTCTATATTTGAAATATTATTATTTGTAACTACTACAGTAGGTATCGCATCACCTATTTGCTTTTGTTGACTTTCTATTTTATCTAATTTATCATCCATAATTATTTCTCCATATTTTATATATAATATTACTCAATTTCTTGTAATTTTTTTCTTGCTTTTCTAGCTTGTTCAATTCTATATATTTTTGCTTCTTTTAAAACGCCCTCTTGCCTATCTTTTGATAGTGATAATTTCATAAACTGATCAGTTCTAACTATTATTCCTTTTTTATTAGCATCATCTTGTTTATATATTCTGTTATCAAAAAGTTCTAAAATTCCATTTTCTTTTAATTTAACAAATATAGAATTAGGTACATATGCAAAATTTGGTTTATCTCCATTTCTACTATCTAAATAGAATTTTGGTAAATCATCTAATTCTTCTTCATCATTATCATTTTCATTTATATTAATTTCATTAATGTCATCTTTTTCATCTTCATCGTCATTTTCTTCATCAGTTTCATCATTAATTTTTAATAATTCATCTTGTTTTGATTCTTGATTAATTTGAGGTTTTGCTTCTGAAATCGAATTATTTTCGTTGATTTCTCTATTATCTTTATATAAATTTTGTATATCTTCTACTAATTTAACAGCTAAATCTTTAACTTTAATATATTTTTCTACTTGTTTATTTCTTAGATCATCATTTTTTTCTTCACCAATAATAATTTCTTGACTTTCATATATATCATATAAAGCAGATTTTATTTTTTCTAAAGATTTTTCATAATCAAAATTATTATACATATTATCACAACCTTACTATGCATTAGCAATTTCTTTTAATAGAGATTGAACATTTTTCCATTCTTCTTCATCATTAATTTCAATAATCTTTTTTTGACCATTTTCCTCTATTAATTTAGAAATATATATAACAATATCCCCGTTAGATTGTTTTTCTTGCTTAGTATAGACAATATACTGATTCATATTATCTCTAGTATTTAAATATGTAACTAATTCTACCTCTTCTTCCTCATTATTTTTATTAATTATTATTATCTTGTCATTCACATTTATCACCCTCTATATATTCTTAATTTAATTATATAACAAATCATAAAATATTACTAGTATAATTATTTAAAATTAAACATTAATACACTAGGTTTAAATATTAAAAGAATTCCTATAATAAGCATTAATATACCACTAAGTAAATGTGAATATTTATTATATTTAGTTGATATAGCTGTAATTTTAGTAGTTATCATTGCTATAACAAAAATAATTATATCATCTAAAAGAAAGAATATTATATAGATAAATATCGTTAACTTTAGAGATAAATGCACGTATAATAAAAAATAATCGTTCAAAAATTAAATGCACATAAAATAAAGGAAA
>CANRQD010000106.1 GCA_947632685.1 uncultured Bacilli bacterium
GTGAGTGCTGGAGGGTAAGAATTTTGGGCGCTCGTAATGGCATACGATAAACGACCCAACTTTCGTGGAGACCCATAATTGTGGTAAGCCTATACGTGACTTCTACTGACGGACTTATTACGATATGGATTTGAACCTATATTGTGGCGAAAGCTATGTATAGTGTAGCTTGTCTTGAGTGAAGATATTGGGATTAGTGAACTTTCTTAATCAATTTGGCCAAATTATTAAGAACTGCGCTATGAAACTATTTTTGCAAAAAAGAATTAATAATAAAGACTGGTGAGGAAATCTCCTAGAGTGCGCTAATTTGGGATTGCAGTGGGTACTAAGTGGCAATCAAGTCGTGTGATGTGGCAACACCACACTAATTTCTTTAAAGGGGAACCACTTATTTGGTAACGAATAAGTAGAAGTTGGGGAAATCCTACTTGACCTAAGACTCAAAGTTTACCATTTTACAGCCATTAATTTTTTTTTGCAAAAAAATAATAGAGGTATATATGAAAAAAAATAAAGATTTAGAAAATTTAAAAATTCAAACTAGAAGAAAAGAAAAAATAAAAAAAGAACTAGTTGATAAACGTTGGGTAATAATAATTATTATATTATCATTTTCAATCAGTTTTTTACTATCATTTGTATCAGAAATTACTGTACCTAATTTTAATTTAATAGTTGGTATTATCGTAACATTATTATTTATACTTTTAGGTATCTTATTTGATATTATAGGTGTTAGTGTTACAACTGCAGATGAAAAAGTATTTCATTCAATGAATTCTAGAAAAGTAAAAGGTGCTAATATTGCTGTTTTATTTAAAAAAAATTGTGATAAAGTATCAAGTTTTTGTTGTGATGTAATTGGAGATATATGTGGAGTAATATCTGGTTCTACAGCTGTTGCTATCGCAACATTAGTATCTAAATCAACATCAATTAATCTATTTTTGGCAACATTAATAATTACAGCTTTAGTAGCTAGCTTAACAATAGGTGGTAAGGCAATAGGTAAAAGTTTTGCTATAAATAAATGTGATATTATTCTTTATGAATTTTCAAAATTTATTTATAATTTTTATAAAGGTAAATAGGTGATATTATGGAACTTTTTATAGATGGAAAAAAGGTTAGATATAATCCATATGATATGAAAAAAGATATATATTTAGGGAGAGGTTTAGAAGTTGAGGTATACAAAATTGGTGCAAAAGTTGTAAAGTTTTTTCAACAAAATCCATCAAAAAAAGTATATATATCAAAAAAATCTATTGAAAAAATGAAAAATATAAAAACAAATAGAATTTTACTTCCAACAGCAGCTCTTTTAGATAAAAAACGTAAAATAAGAGGATATCAGATGGATTATATTAAAAATTTAGGGGAAGATAGTTATTTTTATTTAGATAAAGATAAATTAAGAGAAGAGAATAAATTATTAAAAGCAGATATTGAAATACTAAGTGATAATAATGTTTTAATAGATGATTTAAATCCATTAAATACAATTTATCATAATGGACTTTATTTAATTGATCCAGGAAGTTATCAATATGATCCTAGTATAGATAAAAATCAAGCATATGAAATAAATATAGAACGAATTAACGGATATTTGATTTTTGATATTATAAGAAATTATCATTTAAAAAAATATAGTATTTTAGATAATTATGCAAGTTTTGCTTTTTCTAAAAAAATTAATAATGAATATATAAATAGTAATCAAAATGATGCAATAGATTTTTTATCTAATATAGAAGAAGATAATTTAGGGGACTTTGTAAAACAAAGAGTTTATAAAAGATAGTGTACTTTTAAAAATTTTTTATTGAAAAAAAGATGTTTTTATAATAATATATTTAGATATATATTAATTAATTTCAGGTGGTGAAAATATGAGTAATAATGGGTGGAAAGAATATATTGTACTAGGGGATAAAGTTAATATACGTAAATGTGATGGAACTTTAGAAAAAAGAGAGTTATTTCCTAATATAAATAGAGTGTTATTATTAGAAAATAGATTATTATTTATAGATAATGTTTATTTAGAAGCAGTTGAAAATATATTAAATTCTAAATCTGAGAATCCAATATCTAAATTCAAATTTGATTGCTCAGTTTTTACTTCTGCAATATTATTAGAAATTGGTTTACAAAATATTATGAATAATAATAATATAAATTCTTCTATAGGAACTATTGGTATTACTATTTCAACAGTTATTGCCTTATATTTAACAAAAGCTAAGTTAGATAAAAAGAAATCTATTGAAATAGTTAATGGTTCATCTGCTGTAATTAATTTCTGTGATTTAGAAAAATTAAATTGTTTAGAAGAAATAAACAAATTATTAGAAGAAGAAATAGATGAAAGTAAAATAATTAGGGAGAAACTTATTCCGATAGAAGATGATCGTGATTATAATTATCAATTTTTAGCTACAGAAGGTTTATTAGAAGACTATGGTAAGTTAGAAAAAAATTTATTAAAAAAGGATAAGAGAGGGAAATTAGATAATTATCTTGATTCAATAAGTTGTGATGAAAATGAAAAATTAATTATTCATGATTTAATTGAAGAAACTAAATCTATGAAAAAGCTAAAGCATTTAAACATAAATAGAAATATATAGACAATTAAAGTAATTAACTTGTCTTTTTTATTTTTTTTTGATAAAATCTTAATAGTTTTGAGGTGATACGATGTTACAGGTTAACAATGTTAGTTTAAAATTTGGTAAAAGAACTTTATTTGAGGATGTTAACTTAAAATTTACAAATGGTAATTGTTATGGATTAATAGGCGCTAATGGAAGTGGTAAATCTACATTTTTAAAAATCTTATCTGGAGAGATAGAAACTACTACTGGTGAGGTTACTATGACTAAAGGAGAAAGACTTTCTGTATTGAAACAAGATCATTATCAATATGATGATATGAAAGTTATTGATGTAGTTATAATGGGTAATGAAAAATTATATAAAATTATTGAAGAGAAAAATGAATTGTACTCACATACAGAATTTAGTGATGAGGATGGTATGAGACTTGCTAATTTAGAAGCAGAATTTATGGATTTAGATGGATGGAATGCAGAAAGTGAT
>CANRQD010000107.1 GCA_947632685.1 uncultured Bacilli bacterium
TTTATTTTGCAAGGTTTTTTCGTTTTTTCATTTTTTGATTTAAAGCTAAAGACTTTTCGTCAGAAATTTGGTACAATTGATATAGAATTTTAATATTAGAAGATAGCATATGAAAAGTAACAAAAGTTTATTTTGATTTTTATAATTATTGTAAAATAGCCCTTATAAACTATTTAATTTTTAATAAATAAAATTACAAAAAAAAATAACGAAGACAAAGTATAAGTTAGTTGGCAATAAACTTAAAAAAATAATAATGGGAGGAAAATAAATGAAAAGAAAGATACCTAAAATTCTATTAATTATTTCTTTTTTGCCATATATAGCAACTATAATTTATGGACTATATAGGGCATTTGTTGGATTTCCTGTTTTCTCAGGAGATAGAGTATATGGATTGGGAGGATTTATAGGAGGACTTTTGGAGTTTCTTTGTATTTTGGCAATTCCGACTTTAATTTGTTTAATTTATCAAATATGTTATTTTATGAGAAATAAAATAAAAAGATTAAAAAACGTAAAATTAAAAATATATATTATTGTTTGTTTGATAATTGGGGGAATATTAACAACTATATTATTAATATTTTTTTATTCTTTTGAAATCAAGCAATTTATAGAAAAACAAAATGCAATTCAAATGATTAAAAATGCGGAAGAAAAAATAGCGTTTAATAAACATTATACAAATATAGGTGGTATTTTTAATATAAAGGGCTATGAACATAATCATATTCTTATTGATTATGACAAGTTTGAAGTAGGTATGCTTTTAAGACCAGACTATGATGAATTTTGGAAAGTTAAATTGAAAAAAACTACTAAAGACAATACGGAATATAAGCATATTATAAATAATTATTACATCCAAACTGATATTCCGTTAAAAGCTCCAGGAAAAAGACTTATAACATTTTATGAAGATAGGAGTCTTATTCATACTACAATTGCTATTTTATTAATAACAGAAGATGATACAGTTTATATTGCTGATAACATAAAAGATAATAAAACTAATTTTACTAGATATACGGGATTAAATACATCGGATTATTTTATTGGGTATGATATTAAATATAATGATGATAAATCACAAATAGATAATAAGGAAATTGATTTTTATTTAATAAAATCTAATAATAATTTAAATTCCGAAAATTTTAAAATTTATTATACTTTTGATAATATAAATATTTATTTTACAAGTAATTTAGAAGAAATGTATATAGTTAAAGATAAAACGTCGAGCTTAGAATATTATATTAAAAATAATAACCTATCTTTAGAGAATGTAATAACACAAATAACTAATAAACTAAATATGAATGATGCCTTATACGATGGTGGTATAGAAATTTATAAATCAGAAGATAAAGATATAACATTAATAAAATGTAATAAAGAAAAGGATAATCAAAATATTTTTATTGGGGATTATTCTTTAAAATATTCGGATAATATGTGTAGATAAAAAGAAGAATGATTTTCACATTGATTTAGGATATCTCGCTTCTAAGTAATAGTATTAATTTATTAAAATGTGGTGATTTAAGAGATAAAACACTTTTGTAAACATATAGACTGACACCAAACTTGAGCTTTTATAGTTCGAGTTTTAAAAAGTTTTAATTTATGTTATATTTTTTATAGATGTATTTATAAGATTAGAAACCACATTTATATATTGTTTAGAGCGGATATGATAGGAGAGGTCGAAATGAAAAAATTTGCTATTATTGAGATAGGAAGTAATAATACTAAAACACACATTTATGAAAACGAAAAAATGATATACGAAGATAATACAACAATAGAATTTAAGAAGAATTATAATCAAAAACAAAAAATAGATGAAAGCGATTTAGAAAAATTATTTACTATAATAGCAAAGTCATTAGAGTATACAAAAGACATTCATATTTATGGATGTAGCATCTTTAGAGACATTAATTTCAAAGAGTTAAATAATATAAATTTAAAATTAAAAAATAAATTTAATGTAGAAATAGAAGTAGTATCTCAAGAGGATGAAGCTAAATATACAGCCCTTGGGTGTTATGGGAATATAAACTATAATGGAAATATTTGTGTTTTTATTGGCGGAGGAGGCTCGATCGAATTAATTTTTGTTAAGAATGGTGAAATACTAACTAAAAAATATTATGACTTTGGAGTTGTAGATGTTACCCAAAAATTTAGTAGTCTAAAAGACGATATTCCCAAATGTACTTTTGATGAGGTATATAATTATATTAATGGATTAATTGGAAATATAAATATGGAAGCTGAAGTTTTAATATTAGCAGGAGGAGACCATTTATACTGGTACAACAATGCAGGTTATAAATTATTAGAAAATAAATTGTATAAAGCCGAAAATCAAAAATATATAATAACAAAAGCTATGAGCGATGATTATGATCGCGATGCTCTTATTACTTCTTTAAATAAAATTCGTGAAAGGAGTGATAATCCATTGTGGTTCGATGGTTCAAGAGCAATGAAAGTAATTACCAATTTAATATCTAATAAAATTAATGCAAAATATATAATCCCAACAAAAATAAACATGGAAGATGGCTTAAAAGAAGAAATTACAAAACAAGAAAATTAAATTAATATATTGCAGTTAAAGACATTAAATTTACATGATGATTATAATTATAAGTAAAATAATAACATTATCAATATTTTGATGAAAAGACTTATAAAACTAAAATTTTATAATGATAAAGGACAGGTTATTAATAAAAACTTTTGTAATGATTACTTTGTTAATTATTGAATCCTATAAATAAAAATAAATTCTAAAAATTTAAGAAAGTTAATAAATAGAAAGAAGGAAAAAATGATGAATAAAAAAATAATAAGTTTAATTGTAGCAATATTAATAATTTTGGTTATTGGCTTTGGTTTTTGGTTTATAAAGGCTAACTTTAACAAAAGTGAGTCAAAAACAAATAATATTAATGAAAAAAGTAAAGTAAATACAAATGTAAAAAATGATAATGAAAATGCTAAAATTGCAATTATATATTTTTCT
>CANRQD010000108.1 GCA_947632685.1 uncultured Bacilli bacterium
AATAGGTGGAGGTGCATCAGGTTTATGTGCTGCTATAGTACTAGCAAGAAATAATAATAAAGTAACTATATTAGAAAGAAATAACATTTGTGGCAAAAAAATATTGGTAACAGGAAATGGTAGATGTAATTACTTTAATGATGACTTTAGTATCAATCATTATAATAGTAGTAATAAAGAATTATTAAAAAATATTATTACAGAGGAAAATAAAAAAGAGATATTAAATTTCTTTGATAGTATAGGTATAATTCCAAATATAAAAGAAGGATATTACTATCCATATTCTAATCAAGCTACTAGTATAAGAAATAGTCTAGAAACAGAATTAAGAAATCTTAATGTAGAAATAATTTATAATACCTATGTAGAAGATATTATAAAAGATAATAATAAGTTTATAATAAAGACTAATAATAAAAATTATGTATCAGATAATGTCGTAGTAGCAGCAGGATCAAAAGCTTATCCAAAAACAGGTAGTGAAGGTAATATGTATAATATTTTAAAAAAATTAGGTCATAATATTATAAAACCTTTACCTGCCCTTGTTCAATTAAAAGCAAATGCAAATTATTTAAAGGACTGGAAAGGTATTAGATCAAAAGTAACTGTAAAGTTGTATGAAGATAATAATTTTATTAAAGAAGAACAAGGAGAAGCCCAATTAACTGATTATGGTATAAGTGGTATATGTATTATGAATTTAAGTAGTTTAGTATCAAGATATTTAAATGATAAAAAGAAAGTAGATATAGAAATAAATTTTTATAATAAAATAGATAATACAGATAATTTTATAAAATTTATGGATAAAAGAAATAAGGTATTAAAAAACAGAACTATAAGTGAATTATTAGATAGTATTATTAATTATAAATTATTAAATTTATTAATAAAATTATCTAATATTAATATTAATTCAAAATGGGATGATTTAACTGATCACGATAAAGAAATTTTAGCTACAAATATTATTAAACATAGATTAAATATTATAGGAGTTAATTCATATGATAAAGCTCAGACTTGTTCTGGAGGAGTAGATTTAAAAGATATAAATGTAAATACTATGGAATCTAAAGTAGTTAATAATTTATATATAATTGGAGAAATATTAGATACAGATGGAGAATGTGGTGGATTTAATCTTGGATTTTGTTTTTTAACTGGTATAAAGGTAGGTAGTAATATAAAATGATAAGATTAAGACAGATAAAATTAAGGGTTGATGAAGAAGATAAATTATTAGAAAAATGTGCTAATAAATTAAAGATTAATAGAGAAGATATTAAAGATTATAAAATAAATAAAAAATCATTAGATGCTCGTAAAAAAGAACAATTATACTATGTATATGAAATAGATTTATTAATTAATAATGAAGAAAAAATATTAAAATATAATAAATCAAAAGATATATTTAAAACACCTAATGAAGAGTATTATATTAAAGTAACAGGAACTAAAAAATTAAATACTAGGCCAGTTATTGTAGGAAGTGGGCCATGTGGTTTATTTTGTGCATATATTCTTGCAAAATTAGGCTATAAACCAATTATATTAGAACGTGGTGATGATGTAGATAATAGAATTGAAAAAGTAGAAAAATTTTTTAATAATGGAATACTTGATCAAGAATCTAATATCCAGTTTGGTGAAGGAGGAGCAGGGACATTTTCAGATGGTAAATTAAATACTTTAGTGAAAGATAAATCATATAGACAAAAAAAAGTATTTGAAATATTTGTAGAATGTGGAGCTCCTAAAGAAATATTATATGTAAATAATCCTCATATAGGTACAGATATACTAGTTAAAGTAGTAAAAAATATGAGAGAAAAAATTATAAAAATGGGTGGAGAGTTTAGATTTAGAAATCTATTAACTAATATCATAATAAAAGATAATAAAATATATAAGATAGAAATAAATAATAATGAGTTATTAAAAACAGATATCCTAATTTTAGCAATAGGTCATAGTGCTAGAGATACTTTTAAAATGTTACTTGAAAACAATATAAATATTATACCTAAACCTTTTGCAGTAGGTATTAGAATAGAACATCCTCAAGCTATGATAAATATAAATCAATATGGAACAAAATATAAAAATTTAGATAGTGCTAGTTATAAATTAACCTATAAATCAAGTAATAATAGGGGTGTTTATACATTTTGTATGTGCCCAGGTGGTTATGTAATAAATTCATCTAGTGAAGCTAATCACTTAGTAATAAATGGAATGAGTAATTATAAAAGAGATAGTATAAATGCAAATAGCGCTGTAATAGTTACTGTTACCCCAAATGATTTTGGATTAAATCCCTTAGATGGAGTTAAATTTCAAAAAAAATTAGAATATTTAGCCTATCAAGAATGTATGGGAAAAATACCTGTACAATTATATAAAGATTTTAAAGATAATAAATTATCAACTAAATTTATAGATGTTAAACCAGTATTTAAAGGACAATATGATTTTGGAAATATTAATAATATATTACCAAAGGATATAGTAAAATCATTAATTGAAGGAATAGATTATTTTAATACAAAAATAAAAGGTTTTAATAGAGATGATGCTATAATAGCAGGAGTTGAATCTAGAACATCATCACCTATTAGAATTTTAAGAAATGAATGTTATGAAAGTAACATATATGGAATATATCCAGCTGGTGAAGGAGCAGGCTATGCAGGAGGTATAACATCTTCGGCAATAGATGGAATTAAAGTAGCAGAACAAATATCTAAAGTTTATAAAAATATTAGCAGTAAATAAAATGTAACCTTATTTTTGTAAAGTTTTGTCTAAATTTTAGTATTTTGGACTATTACTCAATAAATTATGATATACTATTGCAGAGAAACGGAGTGAAAATAAATGTTATTACTCACAAAAGCAATCTTTGCAG
>CANRQD010000109.1 GCA_947632685.1 uncultured Bacilli bacterium
CTCCTACTCTTAAAGGATATCCTGGGTATGATGAAATATCAGCAGTTAATGGAGCATTATAGACTATTTCTATATCATTACCATAATAATATTTTAAAATTTGATCTGGGGATTTACCTTGTTTTGCCAAAGAAACACTTCCCCATTGAGATAAACCGTCACAAGTTGTATTTTTACCATCACAATATTGTGCAAATAAAGGTTGAATTTGACCTTCTCGAACAATATAATTATTAAAAATAGAATCAACTATTTGAGCAATATTCTCATAAAACTCTCTATCTTCTATAAAAGTTTGGTCATAAGAAGCAAGTGAGGTTATATCAAAACTATATCCTCTAGATGGATACCATTCATTATATACTCTATTAAGTGCAAAAGATATCTCTGCCAAAATATTTGCTTTTAATGCATCAGTAGGCCAATTAGGATATAATTCACTTGATGCTACATTTTTTATATATTCCTGAAATGGAACCGTAATATTTTTAGCAGTAGTATCAGTTGGAGCACCTAAATGTACTATTATATTAGTTGGTATTCTTGGAGTTACATATTTAGCCATCCATATTACCTCCATTAGAATGTATTTTTACATATTGCAATACTCTGACATCTCCATACATTGATACTTTATATTGTTTAATTTTTTTATATTCACTACTACTTACTATTAAATTGTAAGTAGTATATTTAGGAAGTTCATAATTATCAAAATTAGAATCACCATTAGGAGCTGGTAAAATAATATTATCAACTATTCCACTAGAATCAGTTGTTCCTTTATAAAATAATACATCATTACCATCAATATCCTTTGTAATATAGACTTCTGCATTAGCTACAGGTATAGCTTGATCTGCAGTAAATACTTGTACTTTTAAAATTCCTGTACTAGGATTTTCTGCCATAAAACTTCTATAGGCATCAGTTTTTTCAAATTGTTCCAAAGACATATAATTATTGTTCATTAACTTACCTCCTTTATCTTTAAAACTTGACCAATTGATAGATTATTACTTGTCAAATTATTTAATTTTTTTATCTGATCTACTGTTGTACCATATGTCCTTGCTATAGAATATAGACTATCCCCACGTTTTACAGTATAATTAATATAATCTTTACTTAAATCTCCATAATCTTCTCCATAACATTCTTCAATTCCTATAGTTTCTTCTCCAACTTTTATTTTCAAAACTTGACCAATTGACAGATTATTACTTGTTAAATTATTATCATTTTTTATTTGACTAACTGTTGTTCCATATTTTTTTGCTATAGAATATAAGCTATCTCCACGTTTTACAGTATAATTTTCATATATAGGTTTAGTTTCAATATCAAAATCACCATCATCTGAATCACTAGGTGTTAATTTTAAGACCTGACCAATTTGTAAAGTTGTACTAGTTAAATTATTATAAGACATTAAATCAAGTACAGATAAACCAAATCTTTGACTAATAGAATATAAACTATCTCCTTTTTGGACAGTATAAGTTGTAGGATCTGATGTATCTTTATTTATTCGTAAGACTTGACCAACAGAAATTGTATTACTAGTTAAATTATTTAAATTTTTAATATCATTAACAGTAGTACCAAACTGTTTTGCAATACCATATAAAGTATCACCTCTCTGCACAGTGTAATTTATCAATATATCACCTCATAAAATTATATGTTTTAGACAAAAAAAAAGAAATAAATCTCATATATTACTATAAAATAATTTATTTCATTATATTAATAAATTTATAAATCAAAAATTATTTATTTATTTCTACTACCGCTCGGGCACCAACTTTAATATTAGGAAAATACGAATTAGTTCCACTAGCTAATATTCTGAATGCAATTATCAAATTTCCCCATGATGCTGTAGACATAGTCCAATAACTATTATCATTACTATTTACTGTTCCATTAAATGAAATTGAGTCTTGTAAATAATTTTTCATCCATATTGGACAAAAACCATTACCCTCAATATTACAGCCAAAAATAATAGCTTCTTGCATTGTTATCATTCTTGCTTTAACGTTTTTTCTTTCTAAACTATAAGGATTTGCTATCCATTTATTATTACCATCACATCCAGAATATCCTAATGTTGATTTATCATCTCCTATTGAATAATCAAAGGTATTTACATTAGTCCAATTTTCCGTTGCAGTTTCTAATGCAGTTAATACTGTTTCTGGACCTTTACTATTATCACATCCAATACATGTTGTATTTTCAATTTTCTCATTTCCTGTTGAATACCAAGCTATCTTTGATACTGTATTCTTTTGACTTTGTAATGTTAATTTTTCTCCATCATCATGCATTACATGAAATCTTACAGTTTCATTATCATTTACTCTATATAAAATAATATCACCTACATTACAACTAGACTTTTCTTTATCTGTATAACAATATGTAACTTTACATGTTTCTTCATCTCCTGTTATACACTTATTATCTTCTGATTCACTATATGCATATGCCACTATTATATTTGGTAAATTAGTTGTATCTATATGACTTGATACTTTATCATATAAATCATCTATCGCTCCTTGTACATTATTTGATGTTCCATGACTTGTTCCATTATCATATGATATTTCATTTCCCATCAATACTGTTTGTGCTGCATATACTACTGTTGCTGATATTAGTATTCCTATTATTAATCCTATTACTATTTTATAATGCTTCTTTACTACCTTTTTCATTGACCTGTCTCCCTTATTTTTCTTATCTATATCTAAATTCTA
>CANRQD010000110.1 GCA_947632685.1 uncultured Bacilli bacterium
CCAGGTATTATCTCAAGGACTTTACCTTCAACCTCTATTGTATCTTCTTTAGCCATCTTTCCACTCTCCTGTCAAGATTTCATATCCATCCGCAGTTACAACTACTGTATGTTCAAAGTGTGCTGCAGGATGACCATCTACTGTTACTATAGTCCAATCATCATCCAATTCTTCGATTTCTGGACTTTTTGATGTAAGCATTGGTTCTATAGCAATTACCATTCCTTCTCTTAATTTTATTCCAGTATTTGGAATACCATAATTAGGAACATCTGGATCTTCATGCAAATTAGTACCAATACCATGTCCACACAATTCTTTTACAACACCCAATCCATGAGCTTCAGCAAATGTTTGAATTGCATGACCTATATCACCAATTCTCTTACCTGGTGCAACTTGCTCTAAACCTACAAATAAGGCTTCTTCAGTATATTTCATCAAGTGCTTTTTTTCTTCACTAATTTCACCTATTTGATAACTCCAAGCAGAGTCCCCATGGTAACCTTTATAACAAGCACAAATATCTAAAGTTACAATATCACCATTTTTCAATTTTCTTTTGCCTGCAATTCCATGAACTACCTCTTCGTTTACAGATATACATATTGCAGCAGGAAAACCTTCATAGTTTTTGCATGATGGAATAGCATCTAAACTTCTAATATATTTATCAGCTAAATCATCAATTTCTTGTGTTGTTATACCTTCCTTTAAATAAGGTTTTAGATATTGGTGAGTTTTATAAACAATATTACCAGCTGTACGCATAAGTTCAATTTCTCGTTTACTTTTTATAGTAATCATTAACTATCAACCTCACTAATAATATCATCTATTTGTTTAAATACTTTTTCAATGGGTTTATTTCCATCAATTTTGTATAAAACTTTTTTATTTTCATAATATTTAATAATAGGTTCTGTCTTTGAAATATATGACCCATATCTATTATTAAATGCTTCAATATTATCATCTTTTCTTTGATAAAGTCTACCACCACATAAATCACAAACAGATTCAACTAATGGTTTACTTTCTTCATTATTAATATTGTAAATTGCTTTACAATTTTCACAGATTCTTCTACCTGTTACTCTTTTTTCTAAGACATCCTTACTTATTTCAATTAAGAATACTTTACCAATCGAATAATTAAGTTTTTCTAGAATTTTATCATATTCAATTGCTTGATCTAAAGTTCTTGGAAAACCATCTATAACATAACCATTTTTACAATCAGCCTTTTTAAGTCTATTCTCAATTAATTTATAGGTTATCTCATCTTTTACTAATCCACCACTTGATAATGTTTCTAAAACATAACTACCAAGCTCGCTATCTTCTTTAGATATATCTCTTAATATATCTCCAGTAGATATATGGGGTATATTGTACTTACTAGTAACTAAATCTGATTGAGTACCTTTACCCGCAGCTGGTGGAGCAATAAACATTATATTTATCATTTTCTTCTATAGCCTCTCTTATAATTTCTTGCTAATAAACTACCCTCTAATTGTTTATATGTTTCAAGTGCAACACCTACAACAATCAATAATCCTGTTCCACCTATAGAAACAGTTGTTGGTAGACTAGTAAAGTTTGAAAATAAGATTGGTATACCAGCAATTATTACTAAAAATAAAGCCCCTAAAACAGTTAATCTTGTAAGAACCTTACTTAAATGTTTTTTAGTTTCTTCACCTGGTCTAACTCCTGGAATATAACCTCCATTATCTTGTAAATTCTTCGCAAATTCTTCTGGTTTTAATTGAATAAATGTATAAAAATATGCAAAGAAGAATATAAGTAATACATAAATTATAAAGCCAACTGGAGTTGTATAAGATAAATACTTTGAAACTATTACTGAGAAAGTTTCATTATTTATAACTCTTGCAATAACGCCTGGTACTGAAATTAAACTTGATGCAAATATTACTGGAATTACTCCTGCAGTATTAATTTTTATTGGCATAAATGATTGAGCTGCTTTTCCATATGCAGATGTTGATTTATTTGCATATTGAATAGGAATTCTTCTTTCTGATTCCTGTACAAAAATCATACCAATAACAATAGCAAAATATACTACAACAAATAATATAAATTTTGCAATACCAAGTGCTGCAACTTGTGCTGTATCAAAAGTTACTAAACTTTGAAAAGCTGTTACAAACATCTGTGGAAGTGTTGCTATAATACCTGCCATAATTATTAAACTTACACCATTTCCAATACCCTTTTGTGTTATTTGATCTCCTAACCATAACAAAAATGCTGTTCCTGCAGTTAAAACTGTAGCGATATATAAATATTCTAATGGATCACCGCTTTTACCAATAAATGCAAATGCAAATGCATATCCTTCAATAAACGCAAATGCAATACCAACATATCTTGTAATTTGATTAATCTTTTGACGACCTGTAGGTCCTTGCTTACTTAATTCTGTAAAATATGGAATTATATCCATTTGTAATAGTTGCATAACTATTGATGCCGTAATATAAGGCATCACACCTAGAGCAAATATTGAGAAGTTTTTCATAGCTCCTCCACCCATGGTATTTAGTAGTTCTAGAAAACCAAGATTTGAACTTAAATCATCAGTTCCAGGAACTCTTATTGAAATACCAAGAATAAATATCAATAATGCTACTAGTGTAAAATAAATTCTATGTCTTAAGTCTTTATTAGTTGAAATAAACAATTGCTTCATGACTTTAAACATACTAAATCACCTCAGCTTTACTTCCTGACTCTTTAATTTTTTCTAAAGCACTATTAGTAAATTTATGAGCTTGGATAGTTAATTTTTTTTCTAATTTACCATTTCCTAGTACTTTTATTCCGTCTAATTGTTTTTTTACAAGTCCTTTATCCTTTAATAATGCTGGATTAACTACAGTTCCATTATCAAATCTATTTAAATCTGATACATTAATTACTGCGTATCTAGTTTTAAATAAATGATTTGTAAATCCTCTTTTTGGAAGTCTTCTATATAGTGGTAATTGTCCACCTTCAAATACTGGACTTATACTTACACCACTACGTGCCTTTTGTCCCTTTTGACCTTTTCCTGAAGTCTTTCCAAGGCCACTACCACGTCCACATCCTAGACGTTTTTTTCTATGTGTAGCACCAATATTTTTTTGTAATTCATGTAACTTCATTATCCTAATATCTCCTCTACTGTTTTTCCACGTAA
>CANRQD010000111.1 GCA_947632685.1 uncultured Bacilli bacterium
CCCCCCCCCGGACACTTTTGTCAATAAATTTTTTGCAAAAAAAATGTAAAAAAAAAGAAGCTTTTACTTCTAATTATTTTCCATCTCTTAAAACTTCAACTATTATATTTTTTTCAATACCACTTTTATTTTCTTGTTTATTAGTTAACATATCAATTAAATAAGTTTTTCCTTCACCTATTGATCCACCTCTATCTAATACAATTGCTAAAACTTCAGTTCCTAGAGAAGTATTTTTTAGTCTTACTACAGACCATTTTTTTATCTCAGTCCCTGCTGCAATTATTCTAAGATTACCATAGGTATCATCATAATAGTATAATCTTCCATCACTAATATCAGTTCCAGTTGAAGTTAAGCCATTACAACCTACACAATTAGCACTATAAAAACTCATTTTACCTGTGTAAGTTCTTAATATATCATTTTTTTGTTCAACCATAGGTATTGCAGTTTCTTCTACATTATTTGTTATATTATCATTATATATTTCAGTAGTGTTTTCTTCAATTACTTCTGGTTGTTCATCTTTTTCTTCTTTAATTATCTCTTCTGATTTCTCTTTTGGTTCTTCTATATTATTAACAGTTTTAATAAATGATGTTGCTAATTTCTTTGGAACTATTTTTTTTGATAATTCCTCTTTGTTTATATTAACAGTTAATAATATACTTGGTAATGCTAATAATAAAATTAAATTAAAAATTATAATAAAACTATTTTTTCTCATAATAACTCCTTAACAAGCACATTATGATATTATCATATTCACAAATAGTTTACAATCATTTTACATGTAAAATATATTATTTAGCGTAAAATAGAGTAAATTAGCTTCTAGTACATTCATATCCAGATGACTTCATTTTACTTTCTATATTATCTATATTATCATTCTTTTTAAATTCAGGATAGATTCCTCCAGCTTCAGTGTAAGCAGAAGTTACTTTTTTCAAATCTAATTTTTCATAATCTAATACCTGTTTAGTTGTACTACTTCCATTACTTAAACTACACGCAATAGAAACACCATCTAATTTACCTGCATATTCTTTCAATAATATACATTTTTCATTTTTTTCTTTTAATTCTTCTTCATCTTCTACCTTATCACCTGTTGTTGTAGTTATATATTCTAATTTATAAAGTTTACTATTTATTATTGAAAATTTTACAGTATTATCAATATCTAGGTTTTCTGTTGTTCTTGATAACTTGCATGTCGAAATACCATTAGTTATAACTGGTTCTGGCATTCTACTTTTATTAAAATTATTTATTGCTTCACTTATTTCTGGTAAAAAATAGACAATAGCAAATAATGCAATAAATAAAATTGCAGCCATAACTCTTTTAAAAGTAGTTGGTTCATTATTCTTTTGTTCTTTTATTTTTAATTCTTCTGCTTTTTTCGCTTCTTCTTGAGCTTTTAGTTCTGCTGCCTTTTTTGCATCCTCTTGAGCTTTTAATTCTGCTGCCTTTCTTGCCTCTTCTTGAGCTTTTAATTCTGCAGCCTTTCTTGCCTCTTCTTGAGCTTTTAGTTCTGCAGCTTTTCTTGCATCTTCTTGGGCCTTTAACTCTGCAGCCTTTCTTGCATCTTCCTTAGCTTTTAATTCTGCTGCTTTCTTTGCTTCTGCTTTAGCTTTTTCTGCTTCTATACGTTTTCTTGCTTCTTCTTGAATTCTTTTTTCTTTTTGTAATCTTGCTTCTTCTTTAGCCTTTTGCTCCGCCTTAACTTTTTCTGCATTCTTTATAGCTTCTAATTGTTGCTCTTTAGTTAAGGCTTTTGTTCTCTCCATTTGCTCTGCCAAAGCAACTTCATCACCATTTATAACTTCTGTAACTTCCTCTGGTGATATAACATTTTTATCTAATTCTTCTACATTCTCCCCATTAGCATTTTCTTCATTTTTCATTTTATCATCTCCCCAGATATTCTTTAATTTTATCTTAAATCATTTATTCTATCTTGAAAATTATCAGATAATACTATGTAACTTCCTGATACTAATATATCAGCACAACTACATTTATTCTTTGTAATATTATTAATTCCACCATCTACATTTATCATTGCATTACTTTTATATTCTTGTAAAAGCACTCTTAATTCTTTTATTTTTTTTTCTGTTTCATCTATGAAGATTTGCTCTCCCTCACCTGGTTCAACAGACATTACCAATATCATATCTAATAAAGGTAAATATGGAACTAACTCTTTAATCTCAGTATTAGGTTTTATTGCCAAACCACATTTTATACCATATTTTTTAATTAATTCTAAATTTTTTAAAACATCTTCTGTTTCTATATGAAAAGTTATATATTCAGTATTTAAGCTTGCATATTCTTTAATATATTTTTTTGGATTCATTACCATTAAATGTACATCAAGTCTTTTAGATGTATATCTATATATATTTTTCATTTCTTTAAATGGCATAGTTTTTCTTTTTACAAATTTTCCATCCATAACATCAACATGAATATAATCTGTATCTGTTTCATTTAAAATTGTTAAATCCTTTGGAATATTCTTACTACTTAAAAAAGAAGTTGAAATTAGCATTATATCACTTTCTCTCTATAAATTTAAGATAATTTTCATATCTTGTCTTTATAATATTATTATCCAAAACCGCTTGTTTTACCATACATTCACTTTCATTTTTGTGCATACAATCTTTATATATACATGGATACTTTTTAAACTCTACAAAAGAATCCCTTATCTCTTCATTACTATATTCATAAAAATCTAATGCAGAAAATCCTGGTGTATCTAAAACTTTACCATTATTGATATTAAATAGTTCAACGACTCTTGTTGTATGTCTACCACGACCTAACACAATTGAAACCTCACCAGTATCTAAATTAAATGTTGGATCTAATTTATTTAGTAAAGTAGATTTTCCTGCTCCCGTCTGTCCTGTAAATACACTTGTTTTTTTTCTTAGAAGTTTTTTTATTTTTTCTATTTCATTATTAAAGATAACTTTATATCCTATTTTTTTGTAATAAGATAATATATCATTAACTTTATCCAAATAATCTTTACTAACTAAATCACTTTTTGTAATACAAATAATTGGTTCTACATTATGTAATTCCATAAGTATAATTAATTTATCTAATAAATTAAGAGAAAAATCAGGAGTCTTTAAACTAGTTATAAGAAATGCCTGATCTATATTTGCAACTGGGGGTCTATTAAATATATTAATTCTAGGTAATACTTCTATTATAAGTTTTTTATCTTTATCAAATACTACGTAATCTCCAACTTTTGGAATAATTTTATCTTTTCTAAATTTACCTCTGCATTTACACACAATTTTTTCATTATTATAGCTTACTATATGGGAATCACTTATTATTTTAACTATCTGACCTTTCATATAATCTCCATATTTTATTGAGCAGATTGTTGATTACTATTAGTAGAATTTTCTTCTTGTTTTTCTTCATCTTTAGATGTATCATCTTCTGGCTCTTCTTTTTTAGTTGGTGTTGCCGCAACATCTATTGTTAAATTAGTTCCTTCAATTATTTCAGAGCCTGCAATACGTGATTGTGAAATTACTCTACCGGCTTGATATGCATTTGTTTCTACTAAATTTTTTCTTAATGTTAAATTATATTTTTTACAAAAGGCTTCTGCATCATCTACACTATATCCTTCTGCTACCATATCTGGAAATACCTCAATTATATTAGGAATAAATAATGTAATAGAATCACCTTTTTTAACTTCACTACCTGCTGCTAAAGATTGATCTATAATTTCTTGTTCATCATAATCACCATCTTTAACATCCTTTTTTTCTATAGTTACTTTTAAACTATATTTAGTTTCTAGTAAAGTTTGAATTTCAATATAATTTTCACCTACATAATTTTCTAACCTAAATGTATCTTCTCCAGTTGATTTATATATTGTTATAACTGTACCCTCTTTTACTTTTTCTCCACTAGGTGGATTTGTTTTTACAACTCTTCCTTTGTCTACTTTTTTACTTGATACTTTCTTTATAGATGTATTTACTTTTAACCCTAAATCTTCTAATTTTTCTTCTGCTTTACTAACAGTTAAACCTTTTACATTTGGAACTGTTACTTCTTTAGCCTTAGTAAAATGTGGTATTGCAAAGAATATAATTAAACCTACTAAAATTAAGCCTCCCAAAACACATGATAATATTATTATTAATTTCTTCTTTTTCTTATCATCTTCATCTTCTGGATCAACTTTTTGAGCTACTACCTCTTCTTCTTGCTCATTTTCTTCTAGTTCTTCTAATTTCTTTAATCTTTTTGTATTTTCTATTTCATGTTCTGGATATTTATATACTAATGGTTTTTCATTCATTCTTTCATCATCTAAGGCTGTTAATAAATCATCATGCATACTTTTAGCATCATCATATCTATTTTTAGGATTTTTTGCTGTTGCTTTTAAAATAATATTTTCTATACTTTGAGGAATATTAGGATTGTCTTCCTTTAAACTTGGAATAGGATCTCTCATTTGTTTCAAAGCTATTTCAACAGCATTTTCTCCCTTAAATGGTAATTTACCTGTTAATAATTCATAAAATATTATACCAATAGAATAGATATCACTTTTAGTAGTAGAACCTTTTCCACTAGCTTGCTCAGGTGGTAAATAGTGAACTGATCCCATTACTGAATTAGTTTGGGTAAGTTGCGTAGAATTTAGGGCCATAGCAATACCAAAATCTGTTATTTTTATTTGTCCATCATCTTGAATCATAATATTTTGTGGTTTTAAATCCCTATGGATTATATATGAATCATGGGCATG
>CANRQD010000112.1 GCA_947632685.1 uncultured Bacilli bacterium
ATGTATTGCTAATCTTATTTTATCAACCTCTTTCAAGTCATCAATATTATCAATTTAGAAATCCAACAGAGTATGGTGCTCCTAAACCAAATAGTGCTACTTTTACTGCAACAGGTGCTGCCGGAATACTATTATCAAAAGATAAAAGTGAAATAAAAGTCGAATCAGGTACTATTGGAAAAATTTTTGACTATAGTCAAAATGATCCAAATAATATGGGTGCAGTTATGTCAGGAGCAGCAGCTTATACAATTGCAAAACATCTAAAGGATACAAAAAGGAATCCAGAATACTATGATTTAATTTTAACTGGAGATTTAGGTAGATATGGAAAGAAAATATTAACTGAATTTTTAAAAGAAGAATATAAAATAGATATTTCTAAAAACTATAATGATTGTGGAACAATGCTATATGATTTAGATGAACAAGAAGAAGTACAAGCAGGTGGTAGTGGTCCAGTATGTAGTGCATTAGTAAATTATGGACTAATAATGAATAAGTTAAGACATAAAGAAATTAAAAAGGTTCTTTTAGTAGCAACAGGTGCTTTATTTTCACCAACTACAGTATTTCAAGGTCAAAATATTTTATCAATTGCACATGCAATAAGTTTGGAGGTAGTATAATGTTATTAATAAATTCATTTCTATTTTGTGGAATAGTATGTCTAATTTCACAAATAATTTTGGATAATACAAAATTAACTCCAGGACATATTACAAGTATATTAGTTATAATTGGAGCTTTTCTAGATACATTTAGTCTATATGATAGAATAATTGTCTATGTTGGAGGAGGAGCATTAGTTCCAATTACAAGTTTTGGTCATTCATTAATACATGGAGCTTTAACAAAAGCAAATAGTCTAGGTATAATGGGAATACTTACAGGAATGTTTGATTTAACAGCTGCAGGTATAACATCTGCTATTATAATATCTTTTGTACTAGCATTAATATTTAAACCAAAAAATTAGAAACTGTATAGTTTCTATTTTTGTACTGATAAAGTTATTAAAACATTTATATTATCATCTTTAGCCATAATATTTTTATGCTCTTTACCACATTTTTCACATTTATATATAATTTTAAATGTATCTTTAAATTTCTCTACCCCAATAGGTTTTAATAATCCACGACATTTATTACTTCTATCACCAGGATTATTATCTACATGCTTAGAATATAAGCAGTTTGGACAATGATCACGACACGAATAACCTAATCTATCAACATGAAAACCACAGTTATCACAAACAAACGCTTCATCTAATTCATTAAAAACTTTCATACTACACCTCATAGATAATTATAACAGAAAATTAGGTGTAAATAAACTTTACATAAAAATGTAAAATTAATTTTATTATATTGATAAAATAAGGATTAAATAGTATGATAAAAATATAAGAATAGAAAAGGTTGAAGGGTATTCTTATTATAATATAGGAGGTGAAATTATGAGTCAAAAAACTTATGGAATGAATCCTGAAGAAGTAAAAAGTGAAGGAAATCAATTAGTAAGAAATGCAGGAGACTTTTCAAGTGAATTAACAAAATTAATAAAATTTAATAATTCATTAGAAGAAATTTGGAAAGGTAGTGGTTCAGAATCTTATTTTTCTAAATGGAATGAAAAGAAGGAGAGCATTACTAAATTACAAAAATGGTTAGAAGGATTTGCTAATGCTACTGTTAAAACTGCAAATGATGCAGCAAAAACTGATAGTGATGTAGCTGGAATGATGAAATAATAGGAGGTGTTGATTGATGAAGCAAGAATTAAATTATGAAGAGGCTAAATCATTAGCTTCAAATATTCAAAGAAGTTCAAATACGATTAATGATATTTTAAATAGATCAGATTCTACAGTTAAAACGATTCAAGCAAATTGGCAAGGTGTATCAGCTGATTATGCAATAGATGACTGGAATAAATGGAAAAAAGATTTTGAAGAATATTATCAAATGTTAGTTCAAAATGTTAAGAATATTGAACAAGCATGTAATGATTTTGCAGAAACAGAAGCTAGAATGCAACAAAATTATCAACAATAAATATAAAATATATTGCAAATTGCAATATATTTCAAATGAAAAGAATTTTCTTTTCACTTGAAATATGTTGTAGAAAGGAAGATTAAAAATGGGAGAGAAATCATATGATTTAAAAACATTAAAAAAATCTTTTGATGAAAAAATTGGAAATGCTACATATGCTAGCTTGATTAGGGCAGAATGTTATTATAATATAAATGGTAAGGAAAATTTTGCTAATAGATCAAATTCAGTATTGTATTTATCAAAAAATAAGGAACCAATAAATTGTGCTATACTTGCAAATGATATAAATTCATCAAATTATAAATTTAGTATAGGATTAAAAAAAATATATCCACAATTAATTGAAGCTACTTCTAATATAAGTATTAATAAAAAAGTATACGCAAAAACAATAAATGATACATTAGGAAAAATTTTAGGCGGTACAGAAGAAATTAGTAATTCTAATGGAGATTATGTTACTACCATCAACTATAAAAAGAAAAATGTTATATTTGGAATATTAAATGATTTAAAAGAAAAACTAAATCAAATAGATGTTAAAACAAAAAAAAGTAATATTGAAAATGAAATAAAATCTCCTACTATATTTTTGAAAGTTGATCAAGAAGGATATTGGGATAGTTTTGGAGCAGCTGCATCATCTAGGCGTGACTATCATCAATTGTCTAATAAACAGCAGGAAATGGAATTTTCAGGATTTTTTAATGGCTCAAAGGTTATTTTTCCAGGAAAATCAGATTTTCTTGAATATGTATCAAGTTATAAAGAAGAATATGTAGTGTATGATAGCAATAAATTAATAAATAAACAATTACAAGATATACTTGAAAATATATTACCAAAAGTGGGAGAAATAGTAAAAGATGCACTAAATCAGATAGAAGAAATCAAACAAGATATAGAAAAAATTTATGAAAAATATGAAGAATTAGAAAAAAAAGAAATAAAAAAATATAAGGAAAATTTAAATAAATCTATAATAAATAAAGATAAAAATAAAATTCAAAAATATATTGATAAATTAAAAAATAAAAATGTTAGTAAAAAGAAAATAAAAAAATTAGTAAAAAAATATGCAGATGATGCTAAGTTAATAGTTACATTTAAAGCTAACTCATTATCAATATTAACTATAAAAAATAAAAATAAAAAATCATCACAAGCAGATAATCAAGATGATATCAATCCTGTAATTGCAACTGGTGCAGAAGTGGTAGCAACAAAATCCAAAAAGAAAAAATCAAAAGATAAAAATAAAAATGATAAAAAATCAAATAGTACTAAAAACACAAAATCTAAAAAGTTAAAAAATAAAATTGCATCTGCAACAGCAATTGCAATAAGCAACAAAGAAATGAAAAAAATATCCGCTACTGTTGATGAAATTAGAAAGGGTGCTACTAACGAAATAGAACAAGAAGGAATTAATTATACTAATAACGTTTCTAAAATTAATAATGATAGGGATGTAGCAATTGCCAATGCAGAAGCTGCTAGAGATAATGAAATTTCTGAATTATATCAAGAAGCAACTGAAAAAATTAATAGTATAGATGCTTCTGATAGTAACGCATCAGAACAAATTGCTAATATAAAACAAGAGTTAGAAGAAAAAATAAATGCAGTGAAGGAAAATGCTTCAACGAAAATTGAAGAAATAAAAAATGAAGCAATTAAAAAGGTTGAAACAGCAAAAAATGAATATGAAACTAAAGTAAATGATATTAAGACTTCTTCTGAAAAAGAAATAGCAAAGATACAAAATGAAGGCCTTGATGCTAAAACAGAATTGACTGATAAATTAACAGATTCAGCTAGTAAAGAACCTACTAATGAAGATATTGATTCTTCTCCTTTAGATGATGCAAATAATAATAAAACAGAGGCTGAAACTAATTTATCTGATAGTCAATCTAGTTATGCAAGTACTTTAACAGAAAAAGAACAAGAAATAGCTAGTAGTTCTAATTCAGGTTCAACAGAAAATGATAATACTAATCAAGAACCATCAAATCCAAATGTAGATAATCCACCACAAGAAAATGATCAACCAAATACATCTACTGAAGAAAATAAACAACCTAATAATACTGAAACTGGACAATCATATCCACAAAACAGTAATAGTAGTAGTAATAGTAATAGTAATGTTAATAGTAATAATACTAATAATAATGCAAATACTTATAGTAGCAATAATGATACGGAAACTGTTGAAACAAGCAGTGAAGATATTGTAGAAACACCTGCCGTCCCAGATGATGAGGATTCAGATAGTATTATACCAAGTAATCCAAATGATGAAGAAGAAATGGATTATTCAGATGATAGTGCTTCAGAAATTACTGAACCAACAAAATCTAAAAGTGGTCCAAATATTGCTATTCCTATAGGTTTAGGAATAGGAGCAGCAGGAGCTGCAACAGTTGCAGGTATAAGGTATGCTAAGAATAGAAAACAAACTGAAGATATAGATGAATCATATGATGACGAGGATAATAATACAGATGATTATACTTCAGAAGAAGATGATAGTGAATATATGAAAGATGATTATTTAGGACCAGCTGGTAGTATGTATACTGAAACAGACCTTCCAGAAGATTCAGAACAATCAGATATTCCAGATGATACAGTATATAATAATGTTGATCATTTAGAAGAAGAATTAGATGACGATACTTTCCCAGATGATGAAGTATTAAATGGATTAGAATAAAAGGGAGGATTAATAATGGAAAATAATGAAAAATATTTACCAATAGGTAGTGTAGTTTTATTAAAAGGTGGAACTAAAAAAGCTATGATAACAGGATTTTGTTCAGTAGCAGAAGAGGATACGACAAAAATGTATGATTATACAGGTTGTATATATCCTGAAGGATTTCTAGATTTTGATCAAATATGTTTATTTAATCATGATCAAATAGAAAACGTTTATCATGTAGGTTATATAGATGAAGAAGAAAAAAGTTTTAAAAAAGAACTAATAGAAATAGCAAATAAATTTGAATCAGGTGAAGAAAATACAACAACTTTCTTTAATGACTATACCTCAGAAGAAGATGATGACGATGAAGAAGATACTGAAGATGATGAAGATAATACTGAAATATCAAATGATGAAGATATAGAATTAACAGATATAAAAAGAGATACTATTGATAATCTAGAATACTTATAGAAATCTATAAGTATTTTTATTTATATATGTTTTCTTTAAGTTTAGAGGTATATATGTTATAATATATATAATAAAGGAAGTGATAAATTTGGAATTAGATTTAAAAATAAATGAATTTGAAGGACCATTAGATTTATTACTTCATCTTATAAAAGAAAGTAAAATGGATATATTCGATATTAAAATAGAAGAAATAACGGAACAATATTTAAAATATATCGAGCAGCAAGAAAAAATGAACTTAGAAATAGATAGTGAATATTTAGTATTGGCATCAGAATTAATAGAAATAAAATCAAAAATGTTATTACCAAATGAAAAAATTGAGGATGATGAAATAGAAGAAGATCCTAGAGAAGAACTAATTAATAGATTATTAGAATATGAATCATATAAAGAAATAACAAAGACATTAAAAGAAAAAGAAGAGTTAAGACATGAAATATATACTAAGGCTCCAAGTAATATACAAGATTATATAGAAGAAAATACAGAAATAAAAAGTGATATAACGTTAGATGATTTAGTTGATGCTTTTCAAAAATTTTTGGAAAGAAAAAAAGAAAATAGACCATTATCTACAAAAGTTACAGAAAAAGAAATTACAGTATCATCTCGTAGACATGATATAAGTCTTATTTTAAAAAGAAAAAAGAAAATATCATTTTTTGATTTATTTACTGTATTTACAAAAGAATATATTGTAGCAACTTTTTTGGCAGTATTAGAAATGGCTAAAAATAAGGAGCTTATAATAACTCAAAATGAAGCATTTGATGATATAACTTGTGAGGTGAGAGAATGAATAAACTAGCAATACTAGAAGGTTTATTATTTGTAGTTGGTGAAGAGGGACTTACCTTTGATCAAATAGAAGATGTATTAGAAATAGATGAAGAGGAATCTAAAAAATTAGTTAAAGATTTAAAATCTAGATATGAAGAGGATGATAGAGGTTTAAGAATAGATTTTTTAGGAAATAGACTTAAAATAACAACAAAATTTGAACATAAGAAATATTATCAAAAATTGATAGAAAATCCTACTACTAATACATTAAGTCAAGCAGCTTTAGAAACTTTAGCAATAATAGCGTATAATGAGCCAATAACAAGAATTCAAGTAGATAAATTAAGAGGTGTAGCTAGCTCACAAATGATAAGAAAATTAGTAGCTAAAGGTTTTATAAAAGAAACAGGTAGAAGTGATATGCCTGGAAGACCAATTTTATATGAAACTACAAGTGAATTCTTAGATTATTTTGGTTTGCCAAATATAGAAGCACTACCAGATATGTCTAATTTCATTAATGATATAGAAAAAGATGATATAGAAGAAACCGATTTGTATACATCTAAATATAAAGAAAATGATAATGAATTATAAATCATTTTTATAGGTAGAGTACAATCAAATTATTATTAAAATCAAGGATTAAATTAACCTATTTTGTTATCTCCTTGATTTTTATTTTATTTAGAATAGACTATTAATTTGTAAAGCAGTAAATAAACTTATATTTCTTTAGTAAAAAGATATAATAAATTTCAAAAAGTGTGTTATAATTAGTATGTGCTTGCTCATATGGCGGAATTGGTAGACGCGATTGACTCAAAATCAATTTTTCTCTGAAAGTTCCGGTTCGACTCCGGATATGAGCACCAGATTGATAGGAAACTCGGACTATTTAAATTCGAGTATGTATAACATAAGTTAGTGTAAAGAGTTTTGGGGGAGAAAGTTAAATTTATAATAAATTTGATTTTCTTTTTTTTTATATTTGATTAAT